>NZ_MNQY01000017.1:0-2874 GCF_001915675.1 Parabacteroides sp. merdae-related_45_40
AAAGAATATATGAAGAAAGATAAAGTAACGATGTTTGCCGAGGAGTCGTATAACGACTTGGATGATAATATTGGTATCGTAATGCCTATCCTCACAGATTGCGATGTTGATGAAGATTTTACTGAAGGAATGGAGAAAGTGGGAGAGGAATTGCCCATTCTTCCGCTTCGGAATATGGTACTGTTTCCGGGCGTAGCTATGCCGGTGATGATAGGCCGCCCTAAATCTATGCGCCTGATCAAGGAGGCCGCCCACAAGAAAAGTCTGATCGGAGTGGTTTGCCAGAAGGATATGAATACGGAAGATCCGAAGATAGAAGATTTGTATGCGACGGGAGTTGTGGCCGATATTGTCCGCGTGCTCGAAATGCCCGACGGAACGACAACCGTGATCCTGCAAGGTAAGAAGCGTTTCCAATTGGAAGAGCTTTCTGCTTATGATCCTTACCTGATCGGAAAGATCAAATTGCTCGAAGACGTCATGCCGGACAAGTCCGACCGTGAGTTCGAGGCGCTTGTTTCGACTATCAAGGATTTGACGATCAAGATGCTCGGAGCTGCCTCTGAACCGCCTCGCGACTTGATATTTTCAATAAAGAATAATAAAAATATTCTCTACCTAATCAATTTCTCTTGTTGCAATGTTCCCAACGGATCGTCTGAAAAACAAGATTTGTTGTTGATTGGTAACTTGAAAGACCGTGCGTACCGTCTTTTGTTCATCCTGAACCGGGAGTATCAGTTGGTGGAACTGAAAACGTCCATCCAGATGAAGACGCACGAGGATATTAACCAGCAACAGAAGGAATACTTTCTTCAGCAGCAGATCAAGACAATTCAGGAAGAGCTAGGAGGGAATATTAATGAGTTGGAAATAAGGGAATTGCGAGAGAAAGCTGCCAAGAAAAAATGGTCGTCGGCTGTAGCTGAAACGTTTGAGAAGGAGGTGCGCAAGTTGGAGCGCCTGCATCCGCAATCTCCGGATTTCTCTATCCAGACGCAATATGTGCAGGCGATTGTCAATCTGCCATGGAACGAATACAGCAAGGATAATTTCAATCTTGCCCATGCACAGAAAGTCTTGGATCGCGATCACTACGGGTTGGAGAAGGTGAAAGAGCGCATCATTGAACATTTGGCGGTGTTGAAACTGAAAGGTGATATGAAGTCACCCATCATCTGTCTGTATGGACCTCCGGGAGTTGGTAAGACTTCGTTGGGAAAATCGGTTGCAGAAGCTTTGCACCGTAAGTATGTCCGAGTTTCGTTGGGCGGTTTGCATGATGAGGCGGAGATACGTGGCCATCGTCGTACCTACATTGGTGCGATGTCCGGACGTATCATTCAGAACCTTCAGAAGGCTGGAACCTCAAACCCTGTGTTTATCCTTGACGAGATCGACAAGGTAACGAATGATTTCAAGGGCGATCCCGCTTCTGCTTTGCTTGAGGTGTTGGATCCGGAGCAGAACAATGCATTCCATGATAATTATCTGGATATAGATTATGATTTGAGCAAAGTTATGTTTATCGCAACTGCCAATAATCTGAACACGATTTCCCAGCCGTTGTTGGACCGTATGGAGTTGATCGAGGTGAGTGGTTATATCATGGAGGAGAAGGTAGAAATCGCTGCCCGTCATTTAGTTCCGAAGCAATTGGAGATTCACGGTTTGTCGAAAGGAAAAGTGAAGTTCCCGAAAAAGACGTTGCAGGCGATCATCGAATCCTACACCCGTGAGAGTGGTGTGCGCGAATTGGATAAAAAGATTGCCAAGATCATGCGTAAGTTGGCTCGTAAGCTGGCGTCCAGCGAAGAACTTCCGGCACAGATACGTCCCGAAGATTTGCATGATTATTTGGGTGCAGTCGAATATACCCGTGATAAATATCAGGGAAATAACTATGCGGGTGTCGTAACCGGATTGGCTTGGACAGCTGTTGGCGGTGAAATCCTGTTTGTGGAATCCAGCTTGAGCAAAGGAAAGGGCTCAAAGCTTACTTTGACAGGTAACTTGGGTGACGTGATGAAAGAGTCTGCCATGTTGGCACTCGAATATATTCATTCGCATGCCGGACTGTTCGGGATCGACGAAGGTATGTTTGAAAATTGGAATGTCCATATCCATGTGCCTGAGGGGGCGATTCCGAAAGATGGTCCGAGTGCGGGTATCACGATGGTCACTTCATTGGTGTCAGCCTTTACGCAGCGTAAGGTGCGCAGTAACTTGGCTATGACCGGCGAGATTACGTTGCGTGGTAAAGTTCTTCCGGTAGGTGGTATCAAGGAAAAGATACTGGCTGCTAAACGTGCCGGAATCAAGGAACTGATCCTCTGCCAAGAGAATAAGAAAGATATCGAAGAGATTAAGCCCGATTATCTGAAAGGGCTGGCTTTCCACTATGTGGATGATATCCGCCAAGTAGTCGATTTGGCCTTGTTGAAGGAAAAGGTGGCTAATCCGTTGTTCTGAAAATACATAGGGACATTCATTAAATATTATAAAATCAGCCAATTAATTCATACACAGGGTGTTGTGAGTTAATTGGCTTTTTTGTATCTTTAGGTATTCCCCTGAAAACAAGATTTGACGGCCAAAACGGGGGAAATATCCAAACTAAGATATGGCGAAGATACAAAATATTTCAGGAATTCACTCTACTTTGGGTTTTCCAGAATTTGATATTCTGGAAAACTATCGCAAGAGTTTTCATGAGAGTGAGCTTGGCAGGCTTCATTCGTTGTTTCCGTTTGATTGTATGGTAAAATCCGCAGGCTTGTCGGACCGGCACCTGGGTCGTAGGAACATATTCAGCCCTTCCACAAAGATCGCCCTTATGGTCCTGAAGGCATACACCGGATTCTCCGACAGGCA
>NZ_MNQY01000018.1:0-2799 GCF_001915675.1 Parabacteroides sp. merdae-related_45_40
ATATGACGTTTTATCATATTGTTGAATAGGTATTAAATTGGCGAAATACGGTTCTTCATTTCACAAAAGCCCTCTCTTTATTTAGCAGAAACAAGCAGAAATTCCGTAAACACCCCCATGTTGCCCTCCTTTACATCCGGGTGTAGAGAGCCGGTACATCCGGGTGTAAGAGGGGGCAACATGGGGGTGTCCGGCAACTAAAGTACCGTGCCGGACAATAAAAACTACCCGGTTTTACCTATTTTATAGCCGTTTTTACATAAAATAATCGAGTGGTTTGCAGGGATGGGAATAGGGTGTTTATTGTTTGTACTATTTGTAATGTATTAATATACAGTTGTATATAAGCGGAGTGTCTATTTTTATCCAAATTGCCAGTGATAGGGTTGTGATACCGTAGTGATAGAGAAAACGGGCATATATCACAAATAAGACAAGTTGAATATCAATTGGTACAAAGAAATCAGTGATACAGTGACAGAGGAAGTGGAAAACGATTTTGTGACACGCTTTATAAGAAGTGGTCATATGTCTTAAGCAACATCGAGATCATGGAACGATTACCCCAAGGACTGAATAATCAGATATTCCGCAATCCGGCTTACAGCATATGATACTTCTTCAACTCCTTCCTCAGTTCTAACGCTTTCCCCTCTGTGACCTTGTCCATCAATGCCCAAAAACGGTCACTGTGGTTCATCTCGATGGTGTGGCAAAGTTCGTGGAGGAGGACGTAGTCGATCAGGTGCCAGGGCAGGAGCATCAGGGAAAGAGAGAGATTGATGCTGCGACGTGGTGTGCAACTACCCCAATGGCTTTTGCTGTTGAAGATTTTTACATCCGTGCAGGTGAAGCCGTGCCGGGAGGCCAGGTCGAGCAACCGTGAAGGTAAGAGGCGGCGGGCCTCATGCCGGAGGGCTTGCTCAATGAAGTCTTTCAGGAGTTTTTGTACACGTTCGTCGGCGAAGTCGGTCTGCGAGGGACAGGCGATATGCAGGACGCCATCGTCTAATTTCATATAGAAGTTAGCCCGGTCGGTACGGAAGACATGGAGGCGGAACGTTGCGGTTTGCATCTTCGTCTCATCTGTCAGGAGCGGGCGGGCGGGATGTTTGGCAAGGGCGGCAAGAAGTTTTTCCTTGTTTTCCCGGATAAAAGCGAGCATACGCGCTTCGTTTCCACCCGGAGGCATGGTAGCCGTAATCGTCCCTTTGGAGATTTTCAGTGTGTAACGGGTAGCACGGGGACTGGTGCGGAGGTGGATGGTTCCTAACTCTTTATCTTGTATCGTCTTTTCCATATCGTTCACAAAAGTAATATTTTCCAAGCAAACAATATATGCCCGGAATTGCTTATCTTTGTGCCCGAATAACGAAAATGAGTATAAACAATAAATAATTAAGCAATCATGAGCAAGAAAGCCCTTTTAATGATTCTTGACGGCTGGGGTATCGGCGATCAAGGTAAAGACGATGTAATCTTTAACACTCCCACTCCTTATTGGGACAGCCTGCTGGCCACTTATCCTCATTCACAGTTACAGGCAAGCGGTGAAAACGTAGGGTTGCCTGACGGACAAATGGGTAACTCTGAAGTCGGACACCTCAATATCGGGGCCGGACGTATCGTTTACCAGGATTTGGTGAAGATTAACCGTGCTTGTGCCGACAATAGCATCATGAAGAACCCTGAAATCGTTTCTGCCTTCTCTTACGCCAAAGAACATGGCAAAAATATCCATTTCATGGGGTTGACCTCCAACGGTGGCGTACACAGTTCTTTCGACCACCTGTTCAAACTTTGCGATATCTCCAAGGAATATGGAATCGACAATACTTTCATCCACTGCTTCATGGACGGTCGTGACACAGACCCGAAGAGCGGTAAAGGATTTATCGAACAACTGACGGCCCACTGTGCACAGTCTGCCGGAAAGATCGCATCCATCGTCGGTCGTTTCTATGCAATGGACCGCGACAAACGTTGGGAACGCGTGAAAGAAGCCTACGACCTGCTGGTTGAAGGCAAGGGCAAACAGGCTACCGACATGGTTCAGGCCATGCAGGAATCGTATGATGAAGGCGTGACCGACGAGTTTATCAAACCGATCAACAACGCTACAGTAGATGGTACGATCAAAGAAGGCGATGTCGTGATCTTTTTCAACTACCGCAACGACCGTGCAAAAGAATTGACTGTCGTGCTGACCCAGCAGGATATGCCGGAACAGGGTATGCACACGATCCCTGGTTTGCAGTATTACTGCATGACTCCGTACGATGCTTCTTTCAAAGGGGTCCATATCCTGTTCGACAAGGAAAACGTCCAGAACACATTGGGAGAATACCTGGCTGAAAACGGGAAAACACAGCTTCATATCGCCGAGACGGAGAAGTACGCTCATGTGACTTTCTTCTTTAACGGTGGTCGCGAAACTCCGTACAAAAATGAAGAACGTATCTTGGTTCCGAGCCCGAAAGTCGCCACTTACGACCTGAAGCCGGAAATGAGCGCTTACGAAGTCAAAGACAAGTTGGTTGAGGCTATCAATACGCAGAAGTTCGACTTCATCGTCGTGAACTATGCTAATGGTGATATGGTTGGCCATACCGGTATCTATAGTGCCATCGAAAAGGCCGTAACGGCTATCGATAACTGCGTGAAAGACACGGTCGAGGCTGCCAAAGCCAACGGCTATGAAGTAATCATCATCGCCGACCACGGTAATGCCGATCACGCGCTCAACGAAGACGGTACTCCCAACACGGCTCACTCCCTGAACCCGGTTCCTTTTGTATA
>NZ_MNQY01000019.1:0-2066 GCF_001915675.1 Parabacteroides sp. merdae-related_45_40
AAATCTACAGGGTCGGCTGTCACGGTTGTCTTGAATGGACAGACAAATTCCCGTTCGCTGGTCGTTTCGAGGCTGTACATAGAAAAAGCGGTGGCCAATTGTTCTTCGGTAATCGCATTCCCTTTTTTGCATTCTTTTTTGACAAGCACCTGTTTAGCAGGGTTCGCCAGATTGCCGATCGTCAGTAATACCTCGTTTTTCCCGGCGGGATTCAACATTTCACCGATCTCTTCCGACGAAATATCTGTCGTTTGCACACCGTCGATAGCTATAATGATATCATTGGTTTTAACTCCTGCGAGTTCTGCCGGCGAATAAGGGATGACACTGGTTATGACCGGTTTGTTTTTCCCCCAGTGGTCGCTTTGACTGATATCGTATGTAATTCCTAATCGGCATATATTCCGGTTTTGGGCAAAACCGGTAAGAAATGCAAATAGCAGTAAAACTGACAAAATCGCTCTCTTCATAATTAATTTCTTAATTGTTTTATTAATCTTATTATTTGTACTATGATAATAAATCATCTTTTACTACACAAAGGTAAAGATATTTTCGTTCTATAAGAACAGTTGGCAGTATATTTGATGTTATATTAGTGATTGATATCGACAAGAATAATGCCGACAGGCAGATCGTATGACCGATATAGGTATGATATCTTACTGACAATTAGATAGTAATGAAAATATATAATTGATTATGAACAAGATGAATTTTAATAGCAAGAAGGAAACTGCTGACAAAAAAGAACGCCAGGGTGCTGATGACGCGACAAAATTGCAGGATGAACAGGTAAATGCGGCAGAAGAAAATGCCACATCTGACAATGTGACGGATGAAGGTCCGGAGCAGAAGGAGCTGGAAGAATTGAAGAAGAAATATGACGAACTGAATGATTCCCACCTGCGCTTGATGGCTGAGTTCGATAACTACCGTAAACGTACATTGCGCGAAAAGTCCGAGCTGATCAAGAACGGTGGCGAAAGTGCTTTGACTCACCTGCTCCCTGTTGTCGACGATTTCGAACGTGCTTTGCAGAATATCCGTTCGGCTGAAGATATAAAGGCTGTTACGGAAGGAGTGGAACTTATCTATTCGAAATTCATGTCTTACCTGTCTCATCAGAATGTAAAACCGATCGAAACTGTCGGTGAACCGTTCGATGCTGAAACGTCTGAAGCAGTCGCCATGATTCCTGCACCGGAACCCGATATGAAGGGCAAGGTTCTGGATTGTGTGCAGACCGGTTATACTTTGAACGATAAGGTGATTCGCCACGCTAAAGTTGTGGTAGGCGAATAATACGACAGGATAATGAGCAAATAACAACAGACAGATACGAAGATGGCTAAAAGAGATTATTATGAAGTGCTGGGCGTCGAGAAGACTGCCTCGGTAGAGGAAATAAAGAAAGCTTACCGTAAAAAGGCGATTCAGTACCACCCTGACAAGAATCCGGGTGACAAGCAGGCTGAAGAGAACTTCAAGGAAGCTGCTGAAGCGTATGATGTACTGAGCGATCCTCAGAAACGCCAGCGTTATGACCAGTTCGGTCATGCCGGAGTGGGAGGGGCTTCGCAGGGCGGTGGCTTTGGCGGAGGAATGTCTATGGACGATATTTTCTCACAGTTTGGAGACATCTTTGGCGGACATTTTGGCGGTTTTGGTGGTTTTGGTGGCGGTTCACGTGGCGGTCGTCGGGTAAATCGTGGTTCGGATTTGCGTGTGAAAGTAAAGTTGAACCTGAAAGAGATCGCTACCGGAGTCGAAAAGAAGATCAAGGTTAAGAAATATGTGACCTGTTCCAAATGTCATGGCAGCGGTGCGGAGGACGATCACAGTTCCAAGACTTGTGAAACCTGTCATGGCAGCGGTGTTGTCACCCGTGTGGCCAATACGATCTTAGGACAGATGCAGACACAGTTAGGACAGATGCAGACACAGGAGGCGAAGGGAAGATTATCACCAAGAAATGTAGCGAGTGCAATGGTGAAGGAATCGTGCGCGACGACGAGGTGATCACGATCAATATCCCGGCCGGTGTGGCGGAAGGCATGCAGCTC
>NZ_MNQY01000019.1:2078-4822 GCF_001915675.1 Parabacteroides sp. merdae-related_45_40
GCCCGTCATGGAGGTATTAACGGTGATTTGCTGATCTTGGTCGAAGAAGAGCCGCATCCGGAACTGATACGTGACGAGAACGACATTCTGTATAACCTGTTACTGAGTGTGCCTCAAGCGGCTTTGGGTGGCACAGTTGAAGTTCCGACCATCGATGGTAAGGCTAAAGTCAAAATCGAGCCAGGGACTCAACCGGGGAAAGTACTCCGTTTGCGAAACAAAGGGCTTCCCTCTGTTAACAGTTATGGAACGGGAGACCTGCTTGTAAACGTAAGTGTTTATATTCCGGAAACGTTGTCTGCGTCAGAGAAGGATATCATGAACGGCTTGGAGAATTCTCCTAATTTCCAACCGAAGAAATCTGTCAAGGAGAAGATTTTCGATAAGTTCAGACATATGTTCGATTAACATTTTGTGGCGTTTGGGAATAAAAAGGCTGTGTCGCAATTCTTGACACAGCCTTTTTATTTCCGCCATACTGATTGGCTTCCGGTCGTAAATGGAAAAGGCCTTGTTTCAAAACATGTATGTTTTGAACTCGATATCTTCTGGATGTGAAAAGAAGTATTATCCATTTATAGAAAGATAGTTGTTTTGTGGAATAAACACTGGTGCTTTGAAACAGCTGGTCAAATCTATTTTATGAATTATGTGATAATACTTGGTAAAAAGATTATCTTTGTAACCGAATTATATAAATACTCCGATGAAAATATTCAAGTAAGCCGGTTTCTATATATCGTAAATATCTTTCTGATGTAATTGCCAATTGCTCATTTTCGATTGTCGATTCTTTATTCCGGCCTTATCCTGTGCCATCCTTCGGCACGTTTGTGATTTTATCTTTTTTAGTTTATAATCTTTTAATTCAAAGAAAACTATGTGTATATCCGTACATCAGCTATGCTATGTCCATGCTGACAAAGAACCTCTTTTTCAAAACATAAACCTGATAGTCAATACAGGACAGCGTCTTGCGCTGGTGGGGAATAACGGTACGGGCAAATCGACTTTGTTGCGTATCATTGAAGGGAACCTGAAACCTTCATCGGGGGAGGTAGTGTGTTCTTCACGCCCTTATTATATTCCACAACATTTCGGACAGTTCGACAACCTGACTGTGGCGGAAGCTCTGCGGGTGGACGATCGGATAAAGGCGCTCCATGCCATTCTTGAAGGTGACGCCTCGGCAGAAAACTTTACCTGTCTGAATGACGACTGGAATGTGGAAGAACGTTGTCTTTCCGCACTTGCCTCTTGGAATCTGGAGCATCTGCAACTGTCCCAGCCGATGTGCTCGTTGAGCGGAGGAGAAAAGACGAAAGTGTTCCTTTCTGGTATCCTTGTTCATGCACCGGAAATTATTTTGATGGATGAACCGACGAATCATCTGGATGTTTCCGGCCGGGAAAAGCTATATGAGATGATCCGGAGCGGACGTTCGACCTTGTTGATTGTCAGTCATGACCGGACGTTGCTAAACCTGCTGCCTTGCATTTGTGAGCTTGAGAAAAGTGAGGTCACACTTTATGGTGGCAATTATGAGTTCTATAAAGAACAGAAAGAGTTGGCGTTGACAGCTTTGCAGAATCAGTTGAGTGAGAAGGAGAAAGAACTTCGTCTGGCCCGTAAAACGGCGCGTGAAGTGATGGAACGGAAGAATAAGTCGAATGTCCGCAGTGATAAGTCGAGTTTCAAGAAAGGGATCTCGCGCATGGCAGTCAATACGCTGAAAGATAAAGCCGAGAAAAGTACAGTCCGGCTGAATGATGTCCATGAGGAGAAAATGGCTTCCCTGCAAAGTTCGATTGCCAGCCTTCAGGATGTGATTCCCGATTTGCGGGCACTTCAGACAAATTTCAATTCTTCCGATCTGCACACCGGCAAGATTCTGATCACTGCGGATCAGATCAATTTCGGTTACACTTCTTCCTGCCTATGGAAGTCACCTCTGAATATTCAGGTCAGGAGTGGCGACCGTATTCATATCACAGGAAATAATGGGAGCGGAAAAACGACCCTGGTCAAATTGTTGTTAGGGGAACTGAAACCGGCGGCCGGGACGATTACACGGGCTGATTTCAGTTATCTTTATATTGATCAGGAATGTTCCGTGCTTGATCCCGGATTGACCGTGTTCGAGCAGACGGAACGTTTTAACGCCTCGCATTTGGCTGAACATGAATTGAAATCCATTTTGAACCGTTGTTTGTTTCCTTACGAGACATGGGACAAGCCGTGTTTTTGCTTGAGTGGAGGTGAAAAGATCCGGTTGCTCTTTTGCTGCCTTATGATCGGAAATAATGCGCCGGATGTATTTATTTTAGACGAACCGACGAACAATCTGGATATACAAAGTGTTGAAATAATAACAGCGGCTATAAAGAGTTATAGAGGAACGGTGTTGTTGATCTCGCATGATCATTATTTTGTGAAAGAAATAAAAATAAACCGTTCTATTAAACTTTTCGATACCGGTTCTGTTATTAAGATATAGTGTTTTTCATGGTATTAGAATTAAGTTAGATTAGGTTATCCGTCCAGTTCGCGAGAATAGGACGGTTTTCTTTTTTTATATCCCCCGTAGGCTTTATGGCTTGTATTTCGAATCGGTCAGAATAGCTTGGCTATCGTTGTTTTGCATCAAGGCTTCTGGGGTCGAATTCGTTTCTCGCATATATTTGTCGATAATCTGCCAGCCGAGCCAACTGCCGAGATTTCCGGGAGCGTCGCTTGCCAGGAAT
>NZ_MNQY01000020.1:0-2673 GCF_001915675.1 Parabacteroides sp. merdae-related_45_40
CTTGCCATGCTGATCCAGACCTTCAAAAAGGAGGATAACCGCCATATCTATGCTTCCGGTTCGAATAATTATTTAGGCTTTAAAGGAAAGCAGGCGGATGAAGATTATTTCACGACTTGCCGTGTCGGGCGTGAAGACGACAAGCAGTTCAACACCCATGCCCGTGCCTCTTTCTCATTTGCTGACGCTTATGACGGCGGGTATCTGAATCACACGTACCCGAATTCGGAGATGGATTTCTCGTCTGCCAATGCTTTGTGCGATGTTCCGATTATCAGCCACGAGACGGGGCAGTTCCAGGTATATCCGAATTATGAAGAGATCAAGAAATATACGGGTGTATTGAAGCCTCGCAATTTCGAAATCTTCAAGAAACGCTTGGAAGAGGCCGGTATGATCGACCAGGCGCATGACTTTATGATGGCTTCCGGTAAATGGTCGGCCCTGTTGTACCGGGCGGATATCGAGATGAACCTGCGTACGCCGGAATGGGGCGGTTTCCAGTTGCTCGATTTGCAGGATTATCCGGGACAGGGCTCAGCTTATGTCGGAATCTTGGATGCTTTTATGGAAAGTAAAGGGTTGATCGCGCCGGAAGAATGGCGGCATTTCTGTTCGGAAGTGGTTCCTCTGTTCTGCACGGAGAAGTTCTGTTGGACGAACGATGAGGCGCTCACCGGAGAGGTAGAGATCGCTAATTATTCCGAAAGTGATTTGAATGGCAAACAATTGTCTTGGGTATTGACCGACAGCAAACAACAGGTCTTGGACAAGGGTGTTTTACCTTTACAGGTCAAACAAGGAGAGCTGGCAAAGGTAGGCACATTGAAACCGGCTATCGCTTCTGTCCGGAAGGCTGAAAAAGTCACGCTCGCCTTGTCGATAGACGGCACTCCTTACCGGAATGATTATTCCCTTTGGATTTATCCGGCGGCTGATAAAGAGGTTGTACCATCTGAAGACATTTGTGTGACGGATGATTTAGATGCCCATCTGAAATACCTGACAGAGGGGGGCAAAGTCCTTTGGTTCCCTTCGAAAGACAAACATAAGGATCAAACGGTAGGCGGACTTTTCCAGACGGATTATTGGAATTACCGTATGTTCCGGACTATCTGCGAAAACTTGGACCGCCCAGTTTCTCCCGGTACATTGGGAATCTTGACTGATCCCGGCCACCCTGCATTGGCTGATTTCCCGACCGAGTTCCACACCAACTGGCAATGGTTCCCAATCATCAAGCAGAGCTACCCTATGATTCTGGATCGTCTGTCCGACGATTACCGGCCGATCGTGCAGGTAATCGACAATGTTGAACGCAACCATAAGTTGGGTCTGTTGTTTGAATTCAAGGTTGGGAACGGCAAACTCTTAGTTTGCATGTCTGATCTGAAAGCAGTACAGGACAAACCGGAAGCCCGGCAGTTCTACCGTAGCATTTTGGAATACATGGAATCCTCTGCTTTCGCTCCCTCTTACTCCTTATCTGCTAAGGATTTGCAAGACCTGTTTACGGCTAAGGTGAAAACGGGTGAGATGAAGAAGTTATTCAATATTTCGTCTTATAAGTAGTCCTGGTTTACTTATCTACATAGCATAAGAAAACATCGGAGTGCCTACTAATTCTGTAATCACTGACGCCGATTACAGAATTAGTAGACATTTAAAAAAGAATTATTCGGGATGAAAAAAGATTTTTTAGGGATTCTGTAAAATCAAACTCAACGCTTTTAAGTCGTCGGCCCCGATCAAATCCACCCCTTCTTTAATAAAAAGTTTCTTGAACAGTGGTGTGTCCGGTGCGCCCCACCAGCGGAACAGTTTGCCTTCCGCATGGGTTTGCCGGATATATTCTCGCACCTTTTCGAGCTTTTCAGCGGGAATCTCTCCCTGGCCTTTCCAGCCGATATATTTGGAATAATTATCGCTAATGACAGGCATTTGGGCGGCCGGAATGCCCTTCCCTAAATCTTCTATCGTACCGTCCAGAAAGATAAAACGGTTGGTTTCGGCGGCAATAGCTTTGCGGGGACTTCTCCCTGACAGGTAGAACAACACGGCACTTTCTTGCAGTTTCCCGTCCTTTTCATGACAGAAAAGAGATTCGTATGGTTTCAGTTTCTTTTTCAAGACGGGGTACATTGCTTCGCCGTCTGTCTTGCAATCGACCATCAGGTAAAACGGGCGGTCGCTGTCCGGATATACTTTGCCTCCGTTCTTTTTGATCCGTTCGACTAATGGCAAGAGATACAGTTTCTCGAATGTGATATCCGGGTTGGGGGCGACCGAATCGTGGGACACATACAGTTCGCCGTCGATTAGCCATAAATCCGCTTCCACACAATTGAATTGGAATGAAAGGGCATCGAATAGCGGACGGGGACGTTCATAATCGTTGTGTGAGAAAGCATTGTAATGAATTGTCTGGGCTTCGATAGAGCCGGATAACAGACTGATAAGCAGGATAATTACTTTTAGTTTCATATAGCAGATTCGTATTTGATAAGGCAAAGGTAAACAGTTTTATCCAATTCTCCGGGAATATTGTTTACATTTGCCCTGATCAATCTGATAAACCATGAATAGACGATTATTTTTTAAGAGATCATGCGCTGGGGCATTGCTTTTATCCTGTCCGGGCTTGTTGGCGCGGGAAAATGAAAAGAGACTGCG
>NZ_MNQY01000126.1:0-35788 GCF_001915675.1 Parabacteroides sp. merdae-related_45_40
GAGTTTCACTTCACATACCTTGTACTGACTTTCCATAATGATATAAATTTGATTTTTGTTGATAATTCCTGTGTATCGGCTTGGTTTTAATCCTTCGTAGTGTTGAGGGTTACACCATATAAAAGAGAAGAGGAGTAAATACCGCAGTCTGTTGTTGAATCTCTGTCCGTTAAAAATCTCTTTCCCTTGTTTCCAAGGTTCGATAGGCATTTATCCGTTTTCGAAAAAGAGATTCAGAGGTAGATCACTTGCATATTTTTCACTTCTCTATCACCTACTGAGGGGGGACTTTAAGATAAGTGCGGTTAAGCTCTCGTTTCATACATGAGAATTTGATCCATAGTGCTTTTTCAAAGTTGAGGTATGCTTTATCTCTGTAATTTGGTTTGAAGATGATTTATTTTTTCTTGATTCTCAGAATGAGTAACTTTGTTATGATTCAGAAGGAGATTCTTCACCGATTAAATTCGGCTCATATATAAATTGTGTGTAATGGGTGCTTTGAGAAATCAAGGCATCCATTTTGTGTTTGTATACAATAAAACCATTTAAAGAAGAACACTCCGAATTGGGACGATATTTCAACTTTAAATGGTTTAAGTATGAGAAACAAGATTGCCCTATTGATTCTCCAAAAGGACTTTGATGGCTTTAATGCTTCTTTGACGTTTCAAAGTGGGTATTCCTAATTTTACGATTGCTTCTCGTAGAAACGGGTATCTGGATTCAATCTCATCAATTTCTCCAAATAAAAGATTTTTTTCTTTCAATTCGATATACCGTTTTAAACATTCCCTGAATGTGGAGGTACATATGGCTTTATCAATATAATCAGCAGATACGGTTTCCCATTTTACGGCATTTGCTTTCATACCACTGCGCTCATATTCTTTTTTCAAGGCATAACCAGATTTATAAATACAGTACATGATTTTATGATTATATAATTGTATTTTTATCAGCATGTCGTTGACTGTGAACGAATCTGTTTTTTTGTCATATTTGATATACGAAGCGGATTTTTCTATTTCTTTTCGTTGTTGCTCTTTTGCTCCTTTTGATAAGTGAGCATATATTTGAACTCTCTCCTTTGCATATTGTAATTGTCTTTCCAAATCTCTCTCCATTTGTTTGTAAGTATCATAAGTATCAATCGAACGTGTATTAAAGATGTGTACCAGTTTGTTTCTAAAAGGATTCTCTTTGGTTCGTATTCTTCCTGCGATTTGCGGAATATCCATTTCAATGCTTAATAAGGTGTGAGTACTGTATGAGTTACTGACGATAAAGCATAAACCTGTTTCAGAGAAATAATCCACACCTTCAAAAGATTTGGAAGTGATAAAATTAAACTTCTTCGATTGGTCTGTAGAACTGGAAATATGATAATCCGTTCCCAATGTCTTTTCGTTTGTCCCATTTTTGGCACATATAATCCTGCAATCATCATCTTTCAATTCAGCCTGTGTCAATATTTTTTTGATTTCCGTTACGCTATTGACAAAGAAGTAGGCTTCTTTCGATTTTTGACCGTCCACCTCAATAAAGCCATTTTCTTGATATGCTTTAATGATTTTCGTAACAATCATATATGGCTTATTTGTGTGGTAGGGAAGAACCTGTATTGTTTCAACATCTTTCCAATCAACTTCTTTGTATTCTATATCCTCAAATTCAACGGGTTGAAAATCTTCTGGAATGGGAGTCGCAGACATGAAACAAAAGGATTTGAAGTCTCTAAAATGCTCCAATACTCCATTTATCGCCTTATCCCTAAATAAATATGATTTTAAGAAATGGTGATATTCGTCCACCAATAAATGGAAGTCTTTGGGATTGATAAGCTCAATTAACTTTGGTATCTTGTTATAAGTACAAATGATCTTCTTTGTTCCTTCTCCTTTGAGATATTCTTTCAGTTTGTCTTTGAGTGCTTTCGTAAAATTACCATATAAACCGAATAAATTCCTGACAGGGCTTAATCCTGCCTTTTTGCTTTGCGCACTCCATTTATCCGATTGTTCAATAGGGTAGCATTTATTCTCTATGATTTCAGTTGTAGGAACTGCTATCACATAATTTTCAGCATTCTTTATTGCGATTGTCGTTGCCCCACAGCCTGTTTTGACTTTATTGAAAATACAATCATGTGGTAGATCATTCATTACCAGAAAGCCGTCCTGTGTCTCAAAATCCATCTTCATATCGTTATATTGTTGTCCATTTTAAAAACTTGTCCTCTGATACAAATTTACAGACTTAATGAATATCTGAACTCAAAAACTTGGTAGTTTTGAGGTAGGAGTAATATGCAGAAGTGGCAAGCTATAAGGAATTAAACTTCAAATATATATAAAGTGTCATTTTTTAATTGAAGGGAAGTTAAACCATTTAAAAGAGAAACTGCCAATTTAATTTAGTGATTCTTCCTTTAAATGGTTTTACTCTTGAAAGGAGACAGGGGTTATCTGTTACTTAAACCCCTGTTCGGTACTTGTTTGTCAGGCAACATCTTTTAAAAGAGCGATAAAGTCGTCACCTTCTTTTACATTCTTGATCTTGGCCATTGAATCAGTCTGTCTTCCGATCTCTTTCAGGGCACCAAAGGCTTTGTCCTCATTTGTAGAGATAGCGAATGAGTTGAATCCTTCAATGTAGTAACGTCTTGTAATTATTTCAACACTCATTCCGGCGGCTTTGCATAATATAATGAACTTATCCCCACGTTCTTTGTTAAATATTGCGCCTTTGGGTAATTTGATCTCTTCACCTTTTAATGCCTTATTCAGAAGAGAGGCGTTTAATTTCTTTCCCAAATAGATTAAGGCTGCGGTTGAGGGATTGAAGCCTTCCCCGATCTTTTCAGAGATTGTTTTGATTGCTTCGTTTTCGGTGGTTAATCCTGCAACGGCAAATTTATCCTTATTATCCCAACTTTTTGCTGCTTCATTAATATCAGTCAAATATTCCCCAATATTTTCTTTATTGCGGATATAAACGTTAGGAATTTCAACTTCTTCACCTGCTGCTGCCAATTTGGCGAATGCAGTACCTCTATGCTGTCCGTCAAGAATTACATAATAATCTGTAGCTGTTGTTTTATCGATTGTTTTTCCATTGATATCAATAACTGTGTATTCTTTTTCAAGGATTTTTTCTGCTTCTGCCACAATGATAGGATATGCTTCTTCGTATTTGTTTTGAGTGATGATATAAATGTATTTGTCAACTCGCTTTGTGTCAATAGGTCTGTTGTGTTTTACAAATGCAATTTTTTTGGATTCTTTTATTGTCTCGCCATCTTTTACGACATTGAATGTTACAAAGCCTGTTGTTGCTGTTGATTGAATTGCTTTTTCAGTAGGAGTGTTTAAGGCTGCCTCAAGTTTCTTTTTTGCGGCTTTAACTGCTTCTTTCTGTGCTTCGATAACAGAAGAGGCTGCGCCTCTTTTTTCCAACTGGTTCAATACGCTTTCTTCTCTTTTTACTTCTGCTTGAATTTCTTTTACTGTCTTCATTTTTTTATTTTTTAATTGTTAAACTTTAAAATCGCAATCGTGAACTTGAGGCCTCTCGTTGTTGATTACACTGCAAAGGTGCGGGTATTTTGTAGGGTGGGGTAGGAACAAAAAAAGGGGACAAATTTGTTCCCCTTAGTCAGTATGTGAAAGTTCCGTTTGGCAGTTGGTAGTCTTTGTATCTCTTTATCAGCGTTTTCAAGTAGTCAGGATCGGTTGATATGCTTTCATTTTGGATAATTCCAGTGAAGAAAATTAAATCGCCAATCAGTTGCTTTTCTCTCTTAGATGGTGAATCTTTTATCTTCCGTTTGGAAATGATGGACTGATAAGAGTTGAAGAAAGTGATAAAATGAAGGTAGAAGGCATAAGCCAATACGGAAGTGGACTCAGAGGTTTCAGACTTCATATAGGATTTTATGTTTTGCCAGTTCCAATCGTCAGAGATGTCAACATCTTCTTTGAGCCTTGAACATATACGAAGTATGGTAGGACAATCCTCAATGGTATATTTCTTCTTTCCAATGCAGAATGTGATCTTTGTCTCTTCTTTGAAAGTGGGAGATTGCAACGGGTGAATTTCTGTATTTTCCGTTATTTTGTCAATGATGGTTTGTAAGGTTGTTAATGAGGATATATGTTTGATCCCATCCGTGCATTGATTATAAGAGAAATCATATACGAATAATAATAAATGCCAGAATTTCTCAATGTCCAGTTCAAAGAAAGTTAGTGTCTCTCCAAATTCTTCACGGGATAAAAATTCATTCAGTCTTGCTTTCAATTTATCCAACTTCTTCAATCCGCTTTTGGTTGCAGAAGTATTGTAACGTGAGATATACCGCTCCAATAATGGCGATCCGTAGAAATCCTCAAAAGGTTCGATTAATGTCGCCAAATGAAAGACATACTCCAATGCAGGAAGTTGATCGTCATGGGGTAATTTGTCTGGAAGTGTAAACATGAGATTCTTCTTTTAAATGGTGATTGTGCAAAGATAAAGGATAAAAAGAATCCCGTCTCCATTTCTGGAAACAGGATTCTTGGGTTTAGAGTAGGTTTTTCATTGCGTCTTCCATCTGGTCATTACCGAAGCTGTCCAGATAGATTTGGGTTACTCTCTCTGAACTGTGTCCCAAAGCCTCACAGATTAAAGAGGTATTGACACCTGATCTCTTTAAGACTGTGGCGAAACTATGACGTGCGACGTATGTTGTCAAATCAATAGGAATATTCAACCTTTCTCCTATTTCTTTCAAAGACTTATTCACTTTCGCTATAATCTTATGAATCCTATTTACTTTCTGCTGTTCCGTCTTATGAAAACTGGATAAAATAGGAAATAAATAGGGATTATCTGGCATTGAGTATTTCTGAATCAATTTAATAGCCTGTTCCTGCAATGAAACCTTTATCTGCTTTTGAGTTTTCTTTCTGATATAGATTAATCTATTTTCCAAGATATTATCTTTTGTCAGACGAGCAATGTCTCCAAAGTTAATACCTGCTGCCAGATATGAAAAAGTAAACAAGTCTATAGCTAAACATTCCAAAGGTGTTTGCCCTTGATAGTTTAGCACAGATAAGATCTCATCCTTCTGTATTGAACGTTTGGCTGTAGTTTGGCTTAATTTAGAGACTTTAAACGAATTAAAAGGATAATATTCTGATTTAACGATCTTCTCCTCTATCGCAAAATTATAAATCACCCGTAAATGCCTAAAGCGTGTTCCCAATGTGTTTATAGCCAATCCTTGACTTTGCAACCACACCTCATAACGCTTTAACCAAATTGTATCCATATCAGAAAAAGGAATATCCAAATGCTTGTTGAATTTTATAAGAGAATGCATAGTACATTTATATATATCCGCATAACGTAAACGATTTGCTGATTCAAGTTCTTGAATATACTGGTTAAAGAC
The DNA here is from genome assembly GCF_001915675.1 of Parabacteroides sp. merdae-related_45_40. Lineage (NCBI taxonomy): Bacteria > Pseudomonadati > Bacteroidota > Bacteroidia > Bacteroidales > Tannerellaceae > Parabacteroides > Parabacteroides sp. merdae-related_45_40. The sequence goes on from NZ_MNQY01000126.1 coordinate 5,444, forward strand.
CTCTTGTACAGTTTTACGCTTTACTGGTTTGTTCACCTTCTCCATTAAAGAAGTCGCAGTAAATTCTTTTTCCTGTGATTTAAACTCTATAACCTTATCTGTATAGACTTTTACTTTCTCTGCTATTAACCTCTCTATATACTCCTTATTTGGACATTTAGAAGTTGGTTTGTTGGCTTTAAAGTCCCAATATTTAGGCAATATGGAAATACCAAGACTTTGATATTTCATTTTCCGATCCTTACAAACACGAATCATCAAAGGTGATTCATTGTTTTTCAACACTTTAGATTTGTAACATACGACATTGACTGTTGTACTCATGGTTTAAACGCTGGTTTAAACATCGGTTTAAACAAACCACGAAAACCACAGAAAACACCATAAAAAAAGCAGTTACCTAAAAAGATAACTGCTTGATTTTGTGAGCCGAAAGCCGGACTTGAACCGGCGACCTACGCATTACGAATGCGTTGCTCTACCAGCTGAGCTATTTCGGCAACATTTACTTCCTGAATGCGGGCGCAAATATAATATGTTTATTTGACATCTGAAAGAAGTTTTGCTAAAAAATCATCCAAATCTGCATCCAAATCTTTTAAAAGAGGATCATCCAAACGAAGATTTTCATCGTCCAAGAACAGAAGTTCCTCAATGACAGAGAAATCCTCGTCAGTCAGGCTTACCGAGAACGGTTTCAGAAAACAAGGGTTATCAAAAACTTTTTTTGTAACCAGAACGGCAAGCACAGCTTTCAAAGTTGCAGCAACCTGTTGAGTAAATTGATCATCATCACATGCCGTATTCACCCAATCGAAAATGATTGTCTTCTCAACCAGCACATCCTCTTCATCATAAATAAGCAATTCACCACTTTCAGCATCTACCTGCACATATAAATCGCTGTAACAGTTGCCAGCTTCATTCGCAGCAAGCTTATTGATGGCCGAATTGAAAGTCGTTTCTATGACAGCCTGAACCTTTGCATTATTTGCACTCATATCTTAGTTATTTATTCTTTATTCGAAACGTCTGCCAAAAGTAATAATAATTCAGAGAATATAAGATTATTATTCTCCAAATTGCTTATTTAGTTTCTGATCTGAACGGATACGCTTGCCAAGAGCCTCTACATACAGCCGTTGCATTTTCGTGTAATTATAATCTTCGCCCTTTTTATTATTAAAAATCTCGTAAGATTTAGCAGCCCAGTCATAGGCATCCTTCAACTGAGTCTTCATTTCATAAAACAAAGCCAAGTTCGATGCAGCCTTTGCCCGCTCTTTCCAACGTGAAGAATTTTCATACACATGCTTCCAACGTGAAGCCGCTTCCTCCCATTTGTCAGACAAGGCATAGGCGGTCGCTTCTTTCCAACGCGCCCCTTCACCTTTATAGAACCAACGGCTTTCATTATCCCAATGAGGAACAAAGTTCGGAGTAACCTTCCTACCAATATACTGCCCAGCAGCCCGTAAAGCTTCATCCGGCGACGGTAAATAAAGTTTCAACAACTCCATATTATCCGCACTTTCAGACCAGAAAACACTATCCTGCACGTAAACAGTAGCCAACGGATTATCCCGTCCGGGAAGATAACCACGGACGACCCCAGTAATCTCGATATCGACTCCTCCCACGACAAAGCCTTCGGCAAAAGCGACAACATCCTTTTCCATCCGGAACAACAGGCGATCGAGCGAAATAACAGCATCCGTCCCTGTCTCCCGGCACAATTCTTTCACCGTTTCGGGTGTCAACTTTTCATCCACCAAATATTTTGTATCCTGACGAGTGCCATCATGATAGAGAAGAACATCATTGAAGAAAGAGACATCCACAATCGATTTGCCTAAGGAATGGCAGGCATCATACAAAGCACTATCCGCATGGGCACGGGCCGTGTCCTGCACAGTTCCATATAAATTATAGGTATAGCCGACATCGTCGGGCTGGGGAACGGCGTTATTAACAATCAAAACCTTGTCGACATTCTTCGGGAAAGTAATCTCGGCCGGATTATAAGTTTCTATTCCAATATATTCAATGGTGTTGCACGCCGAAAACAGGCAGGCCATCAATAGATACAACGTTGTTCTCATCTTTACATTTATGATTTATAATTTATGAATTATGCTTCACAACTTGTGCTTCATAAATCATAAATCACAAATCATAAATCATAATTCTTATCATGCCATATCACTAACGGCCTTGAAATAGCCGATAGACTCTGCGATACCGAGGAAAGGATCTTTCATGTCCTTTTCGAACTCAAGACTGCACATTCCTGTATAGTTCACCTCGCGCATCATACGAATCAATGCGGGGAAATCGATCTTTCCGCGCCCGATCTCAATGCCGCGTCCAGCCTTTGAAGAATCCGTCACATCCTTAATGTGCATATCGAACACACGGGTATGATATTTCTTCAAGTCGGCAACAGGATCACAACCGTTACGAAGATCGTGACCAACATCCAGACACATACCGATACGCGGGTCCAAATCTTTCGTATGTTCCCAAACGTCCGTTGCATCCGGATAAGTCTTGATATCGGGTCCGTGCAAATGGATCGCATAATTGAAGTCGTACTCTTTCACTTTCTTGTCCACATAGGGCAAAAGTTCGTAATTCGGTACGCCGACAATCGTTTTCACGCCTACTCGTTTCGCATATTCAAAACCACGATCTATTTCAGCCTCGCTCTTCATATAGATAGGACCGACAGCATATCCAGTCACACCATAAGAAGCGCATTTGTCATGGAAAGCCTTGATTTGATCGTCATTGCTATCCAACGGCAGGTGAAAATCCTTGATACAAAGATAATGAATATCCAGACGCTGCAAAGTTTTTAACGTAGTTTCCAAGTCAAAGTTTACAAATGTATACCCGGCCATACCCAAATGAAAAGGATTTACGGCCTTAGCTGCCTTAGGCTTCACGGGATCGGGCAATCCGGCCTTTGCTACGCTTGCCGTACCCAACAGGATAGCTCCTGCCAGCCCTTTCTTAAAAAAAGATCTTCTTGATTTCTCCATGATATTAAATTAAAATTATGTGCTTGTATATTATGACAGCAAATATAATCTTTTTTTAGTGTGCACGATAACATTTGGAAAGAAAATAGAATACTTTGCAATAATTAATTCATATCGTCGCAAAGTCAACTCCCCCAACCGCTTCCTCCATCTTTTCTCCGGCAGGAAGAGCCATTAAAACAGAACGCAAACTATCTGTCTCATTGTTTGCATTCAACAAGACAGTAGTTTGCGTCAATAACATAAGGCCAACCAGAAGAAATACTTCATCTGGTTATATTTCTGAAACCTACTTCTTCAAAGCCGCGATGCTTTCTTCGATAGACTTGATTTTACTTTCTGCATCGGCCTGTTTCTTACGTTCCATTTCAATGACTTTGGCCGGAGCCTTGCTTACAAAACTTTCGTTGCTTAACTTTTTCATGACAGAAGCCAGGAAGCCTTGCTGGTATTTCAGTTCATCCTGAAGCTTAGCCAGTTCCTCCTCCACGTTGATCATATTACCCAATGGGACAGCATATTCCGTCGTACGCACCAGGAAGGAAGCAGAACCGGCCGTTTTTTCTTCCGTACGGATGATAGACGACAAATTACACATTTTGGCAATTACGGCGTTGAAGTGATCGTTGTGTTCACCCAATACCTGCAATTCCAATGCTTCCTTATTCGGTATATTTTTCTGAAGACGTATCGTACGCACTCCACCCACAATTTCTTTTGCAATTTCGAAATCTTCCAGATATAAGTTATCAACAGGAGCAACCTCCGGTATCAGTGCGACCATCAAGCTCTCGCCTTCCTTACGCGGCTCCAACGCTTGCCACAACTCCTCTGTAATAAAGGGCATAAACGGATGAAGCAGGCGAAGCAGGGCATCGAAGAAGCCAAGTGTCGATAAGTAAGTTGACTTATCAACAGGCTGTTGATAACCCGGCTTAACCATTTCTAAGTACCAAGAAGAGAACTCATCCCAAAAGAGTTTGTAAACAGCCATCATTGCTTCACTCAAGCGGTATTTGCCGAACAGATCGTCCATTTCAGCGATCGTCTTGTCCAGTTGCATCTTAAACCATTTGACAGCTGTGGCTGCCGCTTCGGGCTGTTCGATAGTTGAATCAACCGTCCATCCTTTAATCAGACGGAAAGCATTCCATATCTTATTGTTAAAATTACGTCCCTGCTCGCACAACGCATCGTCAAAAGGAATGTCGTTTCCGGCAGGCGCCGCCATCATCAATCCCATACGCACACCGTCAGCACCGTATTGCTCGATAAGCTGCAGCGGGTCGGGAGAATTTCCCAATGACTTGGACATCTTACGACCCAGTTTGTCACGTACGATACCGGTAAAATAAACATTCTTGAACGGCATCTTACCCCGATATTCGTAACCGGCCATAATCATACGGGCTACCCAGAAGAAAATAATATCCGGTCCTGTCACCAAGTCGCTCGTCGGATAGTAGTAGTTAATCTCCTGGTTGTCCGGATCGTTGATACCATTAAACAGAGAGATCGGCCATAACCAGGAAGAGAACCAGGTATCCAGCACATCCTCGTCCTGACGTAGATCAGCCATCGTCAAAGAAGCGTTACCTGTCTTTTCTTTTGCTATTTCTAAAGCTTTCTCTGCCGTTTCGGCTACAACATACCCCCCTTCGGGCAGGAAATAAGCCGGAATACGGTGTCCCCACCACAACTGACGGCTGATACACCAGTCCTTGATGTTTTCCATCCAATGACGATAGGTATTCTTAAACTTCGGAGGATAGAACTTGATGTCGTCCTTCATCACCGGTTCCAAAGCGATCTGTGCGAGATGTTCCATCTTCAAGAACCATTGCATAGACAACTTCGGTTCGATAGGCACATTGGTGCGTTCGGAGAAACCGACTTTATTTTCATAAGCTTCCACCTTTTCCATCAAGCCGGCAGCCTCCAGGTCTTTTTCGATCTGCTTACGAACATCGAAACGGTCCATACCGACATACAAACCGCCAGCCTCGCTGATCGTACCGTTATCATTGAATATATCGATAGAAGGCAAATTATATTTTTCGCCCAACATATAGTCGTTCACATCGTGTGCCGGAGTTACCTTCAGACAACCTGTACCGAACTCGATATCCACATAATCGTCCTCGATCACAGGAATCACACGGTTTACCAACGGAACAATCACTTTCTTCCCTTTCAACCAAGTGTTCTTCGGGTCGTTCGGATTGATACACATGGCCGTATCCCCCATGATTGTTTCGGGACGGGTTGTTGCGACAATCGCATAACGGCCTTCCGGATCACCTTCCACCTTGTAGCGGAGGTAATACAGTTTGCTGTGCTCTTCCTTATATATAACCTCTTCGTCGGACAGGGCAGTCAGCGCTTTCGGATCCCAGTTCACCATACGGACACCACGATATATCAGTCCTTTATTATAGAGATCGACAAAAACCTTGATCACACTTTCGGAACGCAATTCGTCCATCGTGAAAGCCGTACGGTCCCAATCACAGGACGCCCCCAGCTTACGCAACTGCTTAAGGATGATGCCTCCGTGTTCTTCCTTCCATTCCCAAGCATGTTTCAAGAAATCTTCACGCGTCAGGTCAGTCTTCTTAATTCCCTGCTGTGCAAGGCGATTCACGACTTTCGCTTCGGTTGCAATGGAAGCATGGTCCGTTCCCGGCACCCAACAAGCGTTCTTCCCCTGCATACGGGCACGACGGATCAGAATATCCTGAATGGTATTGTTAAGCATGTGTCCCATATGAAGCACGCCTGTGACGTTTGGGGGCGGAATAACAATCGTATACGGCTCACGACCATCGGGTTTCGACTTGAAAAAGCCGTTATCCAACCAATACTGATACCACTTACCCTCTACTTCTACGGGGTTGTACTTACTTGCAATTTCCATATTGTTTCGTTATAATTATATCTATGTTCGGCACAGACAAAAGAAGTCCGCTATTTTAAGATGCAAAAGTACAAAAATAATATAGATAAGCATATAAGAGCTAAATTTTATCAGGGCAGCTGCACCAAAATTCGGAACCACAGCAAAAAAGTATCCTCAAGCATGTAGATGAACTGACCTTTGAGATCTGAAATGTTCAACAGGGCAAGCATTACCTTGCTATGCATAAACTAGCTTTAACACATGACCTGCCCCGAAAGTGACGAAGAACCAAGTTTTCTGCAAATCCTCTATCACTCTATCACTACGAAGGTTGTAGCTATTAATATTCAAGTGTCAGAGGCAGTGATACAGGACGTTTTCTTCTATCACTCCTCTATCACTTCTGAGGCATGTCGTTTTTATCATACAATTGAGAACCAACATATTGTCTTCTATTACTTTTGAAAAAGCATATAAAATAATCGAATAAATAAATGTAAAAACGAATATAACAGGTATTAAATTGGCGGAATACGGTTCTTCATTCCACAAAAGCTATCTCTTTTTTTAGCAAAGACAAGTACATCATTCCGTAAACACCCCCATGTTGCCATCCTTTACATCCGGGTGTAGAGAGCCAGTACACCCGGGTGTAAAAGGGGGCAACATGGGGATGTCCGGCAACTAAAGTACCGTGCCGGACAATGAAAACCGCCCGGTTTTACCTATTTTACAGCCGTTTTTGCATAAAATAATCGAGTGACTTGCAGAGATGGGGAACAATGTTTCAGAAGTGTATCAAATAATCACTGCCGGAAAACTCCGATTTTTCCATCTTCCGTCAGAGTTTCAACCGTAATCCGGGGATATTTACAACGACTGTTGTTGTAAAAACAAATATAAGCCTTTCCCTGTTCATCCGTTGACAATGCCGGATTCCAATAAAGGGTACGACGATAATCATTTTCTTTCGGCAATACGCGATAATCGGGCTGATAGAAGTCTTTCACTTCACTATATCCTTCCAGCCAGGTTTTGCGTACGCCTTTTCCACCTTTCACAGAGATCTGATCTTCTGGATAAGTTTCGATCAAGACAACACACCGATATAATTTATCGATATTGATCGGTGTAAAACGCGGATCGGCATACCGGCAGATCGTTCCAAAGTCTTCACTGATATAAACGGATTTAATCGCCTCTAAAGGAAGTAAGCGGTACTTATTATAATCCATTTCATTGTGGTAGGTACGTTCGTAATTGATCGCAAAAAGGACCATTCGCCCTTTATAAAAAAGATATTCCTGCCCGCCTGGACTATGCTCCCGATAGAACTCAGAATTCATATTAATCATCAGTTCATGAATATCATCGCCGATAAAACCATTACGGTCCTGAATATCGTCCATTTCGGAAGCGACATCATAATAAGCGATCGACTTGGTCCGGGTTTTATAAACTTCGGCAGCTTTATCTAGTTTCTTGGCCTTAACCACCACTTCATCGATCCGATGAATCTTTTCGTCCATTCCCAGTTTTCGCAGAGAATCTTCATACGCCTTGAATAACTGCTCCATGTTTTCTTGCATAAATACCGTATCATTCAGCTGTGTATCGGGCAAAGAGACCTTTTCATCGCCTGAAATATGCACCTGCAATTCTGCCATTGGATATCTCCGAGGCTCCGGATGAAACACCCGGTCCAGAACAATCCGATGATCTTTCTTCTTCCCCTTTTCGGAAACAGATAGAATCAGATTCCATTTTCCTTCCACCTGAGAAATAAAAGAAAACCGTCCTGAACTATCCGTAGTAAAAACATCGAAGCAGGATGTATTCTGATCCGTCGGATTGTCTTCCTCGCCTCGCTTCGTCAGAAAAGAAGTTACTTGCACATCCGGACGCGGCTTACTACGAACCATTGAAACTACCTGGCCGTGCAGTTCGATTCCCTGCTCCGGCAGATACTTCAGTTCAAAAGGTTCCACACCGGCCCAATGCTTCCATTCATAACGCCTCCAGCCTTGCACCATCAACAATTCATCCAAAGCCCGACGATGCAACGTATCATCCGACTCAAAATACCAGGAAGGACGGCGTACATACCCTTTGATTTCCGACATCAGCAACAGATCCGTCAACATCGAATGCCTGCTTTCCACTTCTTCCCGGCCATCCCGGACCGACACCGACAAGAGCGTTTGTGCCGGCTGTCCTTGCGGATCATTCACTTCGAAAGAAATACCTATTGAATCATACGGAAGATACTGTTCTTTATCCGTCCGAACAGCCAACGACAAGGTATCCGGCTTTCCAACAAAAACCAACCGGTCAGCCAAAACCTGTCCGGCTTTATCAAACAAGACCAGTTGAGACACACCTACCGGTAAATTCTTCTTATCCAGTCGAAAAGAGAAGGGCTGATTCCTCTTGACCGTCAGCATACAGAAATTATATAATTTACCTCGGCTCATAACCGCTACTCCCAATACCTGAGCCGCCGTAAAATGATTCTTCTGTACCGTAATAGCCAAACTATCCGGGATACTTAGATTGTCAACCGAAAAAGCGAATCCCTGTTCCTCTGCTTCCGGTAAAGAAAAGCGATATTTCTTGTCTCGCCAAACAACTTCTGCCTTTACTTCTTCCGTATCAGCCACATAGGTAAAAACACCTTTTCCTTCGTGACTTGTCCGGAATGTCGAAACGACCTCTTTTTCCTTATTCAGGATACAACCGGAGACATCCACCGGATTACCGAAAGCATCGGTCGCTTCAAAGGCAACCCGCACCGGGACATCGCGAATCAACGTTCCGCCCTCAGGATAAAAGCGGAGATTCAGTTTCTTTTCTTTCCTGGTCTTTTCCCTTTTCTGCGGATACTTTCCCGGATGTCGGCAAATTTCTTTTTGGGTATAATCGCCTTCTGAATCCGGTTTGTCGAACACCGGGAAAATACGTGAGAAGACTGTTGCCTCTCCAAAGTTCAACATATATTTGGTATAAGCACGTACCTCATAAAAACCGGAATAGAAAGGTAAGTGCGTCAACGTAAAATTCCCCTGGCAATGACCGTTGCGGATTGGTAAAATCTGTCGGGAGACAATCTCACCTCCAGGATTCAGTAATTCCACATACAACGTCTTGCTCCACGCTGTAGGCCGATTGAATTCGGAAGTCACGACATAACACTGAAACCAAATCTGATCGCCCTGATAATAGCTGGTATTATCAAAATGCAGATATACCTTTTCCTGAGGCAAAGCCTTTCCAAACTGTTCTAAGGCAGAGACAAAACCCTGTAAGCGGACAGCAATACTGTCCGGAATCGGATATGCGTAAACCGAAACAAACCAAAGAAAGCCCAGCAATCCGATACCTCGTCTTATAAACTTACATAAAGACATCGTCGTTTATTTAATCGCTTCTTCCAATTGTTTCTTCAGTTCTTCCATCTTCTCCGGCGAAGCCGCTACTTTCTGACGTATCTTTCCATCTTTACCAATGATTACGCAATGTGGAATATACAAGGCTCCATTCGAACCAAACGTATCATAAATTTCCTGCTTGAAAGCCTCTTGAATGCGAATATGTTCCCCTTTCAGATCATAATGAGCAGCCATCTTCTTCCATTTCTCTTCAGCTTCCGGATTATCAATCGAGAGATACAGCAAAACAATATCTTTTTCCTGAGCATATTCCTGCAACGGCTTTACAAAAGCAAAGGAATCACGGCAAGGACCACACCACGTTGCCCAAATGTCCATAAAGATAACTTTCCCTTTATACGGTGCGATAATATCCTGGAAAGTTTTCGCTTGTGAGACATCTGGGAAATGAAGATCTTCCAGAATCCGGGTTTGGTTAAATGCCCGGTTCTTTTCCATTGCTTCCTGCACCAGCGGTTGCCAGGTAGTTTCCGGATATAATTGCAGGAAACGTTCGGCATAAACCGGCATCTTCGGATCGTTCATCTGCCTTTCCTGATCTTCCAGGAAAAGCTGGGCCATGGCTGCCTCTTGTGCCTTGCCCTGTAAACGATGTTCAAAATCGTAATACATCAAACCGATACCTTTTTCTACACCTTCCGGAATAGATTCCTGACGCATATAATATCGGATACCAATTTCATTGGAGACCACATCATAAAAGGCCGGACTGAAAGTACTGTTCGGATTATCCGGGATACAAAAGGCCGTCATCTGATCCAACTCGACAAACCAATTCTGCCTTGTCGCTTCCGATGCTTGATAAAATGCACCCATCGTCTGGTTCTGAAAAGCCAGCAACAACTGCATCCGTATATCTTGCCGGGCTTTTTCCTGTAAGTCTTCATCCAAACCCGTCAATTGCGATTCCAGAGAGACTGCATCATCTTTCAGTTTTTGGGCTACAGATGTTGCTACAGTATCTTTAGCAATCTGCCAACGGTCGCCACGGCGGGCACGCAAATCCCATACAGCGGCATTCAGTCGATTGAGCAATCGGGAAACGGCTACCGCCTTCTCATCCACTCCCTGGATAGCCAAAGGTTCTTGAGCCGTTGCATCTACATCCAATTGTATTTTTCCTCCTTTCGATATAACCGAACCCAATACCGCTTTTCCATACAAAATGAAATTCACCCGTTCATAATCTTCAACCGGTAACGTCAATGTAAATGTACTATCGCTTTGGATTTGTAACGTATCGATCGTTTTCGTATTCATCATGCCTGCGATAGATTGCTGGTAAACGATCATTCCACCGTTCAAGTTCCGCACGGTTCCGGTGATTTGGATTTCTTTCTGATCCGAACAAGACAATAGGGCTGTTCCTAAAAGAAGAACACAAACGGACTTCAGCATTTTTCTACTCCAATTCATGGTATCTCTATTTCATGGCTTAAATTTAGAGCCTGTTTAAAAATGATTGAAATCTTTTTCTAAAGAAGTTTCCGTATTAGCCGGATTATTTCTTTTTTTAAGTGACCAAACTTAAAAAAAATGTATCAAACTGATTTAACGGAAACCGAGTGCAATATATAACAAAAGTGTTGAACCTGCAAGAAAGAGGAAATATGATTCGCGACTGATTTGGAACGCCATATTTTACTTAGTTAAGACCGGTTGTCAATGGTGGATGCTTCCCCTAGACTTTTCCAGGTGGCAGTTGGTCTATTACTACTATCGTAAATGGGCTTCCCAATTAAACTTTGGTCACCATAGCCAATATGCATGACAGAAAAGCCACATACTTACTGATAACAGAGAGGGAATTCCTAAATAAATACAAAGAAAAACAGTAACAGCCGATTTATTTTATTTGTCCGCATCTCCTTGCAGCATTGACCAAAAGCCTGTATCTTTGTAAACTATATATAATTAGGAATATGGCAAGACGCTCAGAATACAGAGGCACAGATAGATCCAGAGCCCCTCGAGGACGTAAAGTTACAGTGAAAGAAGAGAATACGTTACTTCCTTTCCTGTTCGGTCTTTTAAACGAACAAAGTAAAAGTTCAGTCAAGGCACTACTCGCCCACGGACAGATTTCAGTCAATGGCACGGTAACCTCCCAGTTCAACACGCCGCTCACACCGGGCGACGAGGTGTTAATCAGCTACGAACGGGGAAAAGTCGAGTTCAACAATCCACTGCTCACAATTGTTTGGGAAGACGACGACCTGATAGTCGTAAACAAGAAAGAAGGCTTACTTTCGGTTTCCAGCACGCGCGTGAAGGAACGGACAGCTCTTCATCTGCTCAGCGAATATGTCAAGAAGACAGATCCACGTAACAAGATATTCGTGCTCCATCGCTTGGACCGCGACACTTCGGGGCTGATGATGTTCGCCAAGAATCTGCAAGTGCAAAAGGCATTGCAATCGAACTGGAACTCTGCCATCACGGCACGCACATACGTGGCCGTAGTGGAAGGACGCCCTGAGAAAGATTCCGACCTGATCGTCTCCAACCTGACCGAAAATGCAAAGATGCAGGTGTATGTGACAGCCGAAGGAGACGGGAAAGAGGCGATCACCCGCTACCGCCTGCTGCACAGCAACGGAGCTTACTCGCTGTTGGAACTCGACCTGGAGACAGGACGCAAGAACCAGATACGCGCACAGATGCAATCAATCGGACACTCCATCGCCGGCGATTACAAGTATGGTGCGGAGACAGATCCTACCGGACGGCTGATGCTTCACGCCCGACGGCTCAACTTCATTCATCCGGTAACTGGCGAAGAGATGCATTTCGAAACACGCATTCCTGACAAATTTACCTCTTTAGCTAAATAACAAAAATAGTAAAAATAATATGAAGAAGCTCTTTAGTACCTTGATGTTGGTGCTTGTCGCACTGACCGTACAGGCACAGATTCTCCAGCCTGTAAAATGGAAGATACAACTGAACGACTCCGGCTCCGCAGAGAAAGAGATCGTTTTTACCGCTACTGCCGATAAAGGCTGGCATTTGTATGACCAGGACTTGCCGGAAGGAGGCCCTGTCTCCACTTCGTTCACATTCGAGACACTGAAAGGAGCCGAGCTGATCGGCAAACCGACTTCATCTGTCAAACCGACCACCGTATACGACGAACTGTTCGCCATGAACCTGCGTTGGTATCCAGGGACCGTTTCGTTCACCCAAAAGTTCAAAGTGACCGACCCAGCCAAGTTCAAAGCCGAAGGTGAAGTGGAATTTATGGCTTGCAACGACGAGACTTGTCTGCCCCCCAATCGCGTCAGTTTTTCGTTCGACAAAAAGAATATAAAGATGACAGCCGCCGCCGAAACAGTGGTCGAAAAACCGGAAGTCGAACAAGACGATGTGACAGCCGTGCAGCCGGATACTGAAAAAGTGGTGGAAGAAGTGGCCGAGCTGAAGGCTCCCGCCCCTGTTACCAACAAGGACAAAGCAGAGAACAGGCCAGTCCGCGCCTCCAACGAGCTGACCGACGACGCAGCCCTCTGGACTCCTGTCATCGACCAGTTGAAGGCATTCGGCGACACGACGGTTTCAGCAACCGACACATCTTGGTTGTTCATCTTCTTCGCCGGTTTCCTGGGTGGATTGATCGCCTTGCTGACACCTTGCGTATGGCCGATGATCCCGATGACGGTCAGCTTCTTCCTCAAACGGACGAAGGACCGCAAGAAGGCGATACGAGATGCGATGACGTACGGACTTTCAATCATTGTGATTTATCTGGTGATGGGATTGCTGATTACGGGTATATTCGGGGCAAGTGCGCTGAACGACCTGTCGACGAATGCGATCTTCAATATCATATTCTTCTTGTTGTTAGTAGTCTTTGCCATCTCTTTCTTCGGAGCGTTCGAAATGGTATTACCCTCCTCCTGGACGAATAAACTGGACACGAAGGCGGATTCGACGACGGGCATTATCAGTATTTTCTTCATGTCGTTCACGTTGGTGTTGGTTTCCTTCTCTTGCACAGGTCCGATTATCGGGACTTTGCTGGTACAGGCTGCTTCGATGGGAACGGCGGTAGGACCGGCCATCGGCATGTTCGGTTTCGCTTTGGCATTGTCTATTCCGTTCAGCCTTTTCGCCATCTTCCCGAACATGCTGCAAAGCATGCCGAAATCCGGAGGCTGGCTGAACTCCGTCAAGGTGGTGTTAGGCTTCCTTGAACTGGCACTGGCGCTGAAGTTCCTTTCGGTTGCCGACCTGGCTTACGGATGGCGCTTGCTGGACCGCGAAGTGTTTATCGTGCTTTGGATCGTGATCTTTATCCTGTTGGGTTGTTACCTGTTGGGTAAGATCAAGTTCAGCCACGACAGCGACCTTCCGTACGTATCCGTGCCGCGCCTGTTCATGGCGATCATTTCTTTCTCTTTTGCCGTTTATATGGTTCCGGGCCTTTGGGGGGCTCCTCTAAAAGCGATCAGTGCTTTCGCTCCTCCCTTGTACACTCAGGATTTCAACCTGTACAACAGTGAAGTGCATGCTGCTTTTGACGATTACGAAACCGGTATGGCTTATGCCAAGAAGGTGAACAAGCCGGTCATGATCGATTTCTCCGGTTTCGGTTGCGTGAACTGCCGCAAGATGGAAGCATCCGTTTGGACCGACCCGAAAGTGAAACAGATATTGGAAAATGATTATGTCTTGATCACCTTGATGGTCGATGATAAGACGAAGCTGCCGCAGCCGATCACAATCGAAGAGCATGGCAAGACTCGCAAATTGAAAACAATCGGCGACAAATGGAGTTACTTGCAGCGTAGTAAGTTCGGTGCAAACGCCCAACCGTTTTACATTCTGCTGAATGCCGAAGGCAAACCGCTCGGCCCGTCGTATGCATTTAACGAAAGTGTCCCCGACTATATCAAATTCCTGGAAAACGGGCTGAAGGTATTTAAAGAACAAGAAAAGAATAAATAACATCTTATAGGCTGTGTGTTAAAAGATAGAGAATTCAATCTCTTGCCGGGGAATTCATCTCCCGGCAAGAGAAAGATGAAATTTGACACACCTCCTTCCTCTCCAACCAAACAACTAAAAATGGCAACAAAACAAGAAAAGATGGAAGCCTTCGGACAGCTGCTCGACATTCTGGACGAGCTTCGTGTGAAATGTCCGTGGGACCGTAAGCAAACGAACGAAAGTCTTCGCACGAATACGATCGAAGAGACTTACGAATTATGCGATGCCATCATGAAAGATGACAACAATAACATCAAAAAAGAATTGGGCGACCTGCTCCTGCACATTGTCTTCTATGCCAAGATCGGTGAAGAAAAAGCGGTGTTCGACATCAAAGACGTGTGCGACAGCCTTTGCCAGAAACTGATCTACCGCCATCCGCATGTCTTCGGAAACGCTCAGGCCGAAACAGCCGGCAAGGTTGAACAGAGCTGGGAACAACTCAAACTAAAGGAAAAAGGCGGCAACAAGACAGTTCTCGAAGGTGTCCCCACTTCACTTCCTTCCGTAGTCAAAGCTCACCGCATCCAGGACAAAGCCCGCAACGTGGGTTTCGACTGGGAACAACGCGACCAGGTCTGGGATAAGGTGCACGAAGAGTTTACCGAACTGAAGACTGAAATCGACAAGATGGATGCAGATAAGATGGAAGCAGAGTTCGGAGACCTGTTCTTCAGTCTGATCAACGCAGCCCGCCTTTATAAGATCAATCCGGACAATGCCTTGGAACGCACAAACCAGAAATTCACCCGCCGTTTCAACTATTTGGAAGAGCATACTATCAAAGAAGGCAAGTCATTAAAGGATATGTCTTTGGAAGAAATGGACCGGATCTGGAACGAAGCAAAAGCGAAAGGGCTATAAAAACAAAAGGGGAACCGACATCACGTCGCCACCCCTCCCTTAACTTAAACGCCAAAACTAAATCTAAACAAAAAACACAAATAATGATAATATTTTATTTCTTTCTATTCTCTTCTTTTCTATCGTCTCCTCCTCTCATAAATTCCCGCGCAAACTTTCCTTCCGCACGTTTATATCTATAAAGTTTCTTTGGAGACAATATCTTTTTAAACTTTTCATAATACTCCTTTTCCAACTGTGCCTGCCTCATGTTCACGCTCACACACTCATCAATCACCTTCAGGTAATCAGCATCGGTTGCATTTTCATTATGCTTTAAATCTTTGGATAGTTTACGACATTCACGACCGGCCTCAAACATCTTTTCTTGCAGTTCGTTACAAAGAGGTATAAATGATGCTGCCTCTTCCGGGGTTAACCCCATCTCTGCCGTAATAAAAGCATTCTTCTTAGCAAAGAACGCTTCTCTATCAAAATTGCGATGCTGTTTCCCACTTTGAGCGTGAGCACTGAATGAGAACACAACTGAACACGCCACAAATGTAATAAAAAATATTTTATTCATACAAGCATTCTTTCAAAAATATTTTGTCAAACTTTATTTTTTTTCAATTTATTCGGTTTCCCCTATTTCTTCTGCCAATATATAACCGGCATATTGCTCTTCCAGGTACTCCAAGTATTCTTCATCCTCGGCCGCTTGCAAAGCAGAAACTGAGGCTGGAGACACTTCTGTTTTTACGAGTAGCGAGTCGGTTTTCGCCGCTTTATCTTCGGATCCGACCAAAACTTTAAAAAACAACCCCAATCCGGCAAAAACGGCTGCCATATATAACCAGGGACGAACACGATCCATCAAGGAAACCTTTTTCACCTCCTCTTCAGGCTCTCTTTCGGGAAGCTGACTCATAATGTTTGCCGTCAATCCCTCCATATACCCCTCAGGTACAGTAAAAGGATTTTTCCCTTTAAGACGGTCCAGATTGTTTTGTTCTGTTTTCATATCATCTCTCTTTTATGTTCTTTTGACAAATGGTAACACGAAAGGTTTAAATGTCTTTTGTTAAAAACTCCTCTACTTTCTTCACCGCATGATGATAGGAAGCTTTTAAAGCGCCTACGGAAGTTCCGAAAATCTCAGACATATCTTCATATTTCATATCGTCAAAATATTTCATATTAAAAACGGCACGCTGTTTCTCCGGCAATGTCAGGATGGCTTTCTGCAGTTTCATCTGTGCGGCATCCCCGTCGAAATATTCGTCTCCTTTCAGGCGCTCCAGCAAAAACACGTCCGTATCGTCAATCGAGACATTGTTCTGCACACGCTGGCGGTTCAGAAAGGTTATACATTCGTTTATCGCAATCTTATACAACCAAGTCGACAACTTCGCCTCTCCCCGAAAATAGTCGATATTCATCCAGGCTTTCAGGAATGTATTCTGCAATAAGTCGTTGGCATCGTCATGGTCCAACACCATCTTTCGTATCTGCCAATACAACTTCTCCCCGTAGAAATTGACAACCTGCGCGAAGGCATCACGTTGATGCGCCGGATCACGTAATTGTTTTATTATCTCTTCCTCTATATATTGTTGCATTCCTACTCACTAATTTGGGGTAAATATAAGAAAATAATCATTATCTCCTTCCGTTCCCCTTCTATAAGAGACGGAAATAATGGTTCAAAGTTTAATCGAACCTCATAAGGGAATATAAAAAAAGCGGACAACCATATAAGTCATCCGCTTTGAAGTGCCCAGAACAGGACTCGAACCTGCATGCCTCTCGACACACGCACCTGAAACGTGCGCGTCTACCAATTCCGCCACCTGGGCAATTCAGCACTTTTCAGTGAATCAATCTCTCTTGATTGCGGTTGCAAAGGTAGCAACTTTTTTGAAACTGCCAAACTGTAACCATACTTTTTAAATAAAAAAACGGCCACCTCCCTTTCGGGAAGCAGCCGTTTCAGATTTTATGCTTATGGGAAGAATTACATCATACCGCCCATGCCACCCATACCCGGGTTCATGGCAGGAGCTGCCGGAGCTTCTTCTTTCTTTTCAGCGATCACACATTCCGTAGTCAGGAACATACCAGCAATAGAAGCGGCATTTTCCAAAGCTACACGTGTTACCTTAGCAGGGTCGATTACACCGGCTGCACACAAGTTTTCATACTTGTCTGTACGGGCATTGTAACCAAAGTCACCCTTACCTTCTTTTACTTTCTGAACAACTACCGCACCTTCTTTACCTGCGTTAGCAACGATCTGGCGCAACGGTTCTTCAATAGCACGTTTAACGATTTCGATACCGGTTGTTTCGTCTTCGTTTTCACCCTTCAGACCTTCCAGTGCTTCGATAGCACGGATATAAGCAACACCACCACCAGGAACCGTACCTTCTTCGATAGCGGCGCGAGTTGCATGCAGAGCATCGTCAACACGGTCTTTCTTTTCTTTCATTTCAACTTCAGAAGGAGCACCTACATACAATACGGCAACACCACCGGCCATCTTAGCCAGACGTTCCTGCAGTTTTTCTTTATCGTAGTCGGAAGTCGTATTTTCGATCTGAGTCTTGATCTGGCCGATACGAGCCTGGATAGCATCCTTATCGCCTGCTCCGTTTACGATAGTAGTCGTGTCTTTGTCTACCGTAACCTTTTCAGCCGTACCCAGCATATCCATAGTAGCACCTTCCAGCTTTAAGCCTTTTTCTTCGGAGATCACAACGCCACCTGTCAGGACAGCGATATCTTCCAGCATAGCTTTACGACGATCACCGAAGCCCGGAGCCTTGACAGCACAGATCTTCAAAGAACCACGCAGACGGTTTACAACCAAAGTTGCCAATGCTTCGCTATCGATATCTTCAGCGATGATCAACAGAGGACGACCGCTCTGAACTGCCGGTTCAAGAATAGGCAGCAAATCTTTCAATACAGAGATCTTCTTGTCGTAGATCAGGATATACGGATTTTCCATCTCGCATTCCATCTTTTCCGTGTTGGTTACAAAATACGGAGAGATATAACCACGGTCGAACTGCATACCTTCTACCACGTCTACTGTTGTTTCCGTGCCTTTAGCTTCTTCTACAGTGATAACACCTTCAGTTTTTACTCTCTGCATAGCTTCAGCGATCAGTTTACCGATAGCTTCGTCACCGTTAGCAGAAATCTTGGCAACATGCTCGATCTTTTCGAACTGGTCACCAACAGCTTCAGACTGGGCAGCGATGCTTTCTACGACTTTAGCCACCGCTTTGTCGATACCACGTTTCAAGTCCATAGGGTTGGCACCCGCCGTTACATTCTTCAGACCGACACCGATAATAGACTGTGCCAGAACTGTTGCAGTTGTCGTACCGTCACCGGCATTGTCGTTAGTCTTGGAAGCGACTTCCTTAACCAACTGAGCACCCATGTTTTCAAACGGGCAAGCAACTTCAACTTCTTTAGCTACCGTTACACCGTCTTTTGTAATGTGCGGAGCACCGAATTTCTTTTCGATGATCACATTACGTCCCTTCGGACCCAGTGTTACTTTTACTGCGTTAGCCAATTCATCCACACCTTTCTTCAGAAGGTCGCGGGCATCCATATCGTATTTAATTTCTTTTGCCATGATTTCTATCGTTTTATATAAATGTATAAATATTTCTTAATTGTCAATTATCCACTATCAATTGTCAATTGTTTAGATAATAGCCAAAATATCAGACTGACGCATGATAAGATATTTTTCACCGTCCAGTTCGATTTCCGTACCTGCATACTTGCCGTACAGTACAGTGTCGCCATTCTTTACAACCATTTCTTCATCCTTTGTTCCGTTACCTACGGCGACAACTTCACCTTTTAAAGGTTTTTCTTTTGCTGAATCGGGAATAATGATTCCGCCAAGTGTCTTTTCTTCTGCTGCAGCAGGCTTAATCAGCACTCTGTCTGCTAATGGTCTAATGTTCATCGTTGTATATTTTTTAGTTGTTAATAATATTACGTTAATCTTGTGCTTTCTTATCGCACATAAACGTCTATGCGAATACTGTGCCAAAACTGTTGTCAGGAAAAAGACTGACAATTTTGCATTTTAGAAAGACAGACAATGCAAATATATCTGACAGGATGACCATCCTGTTACAAAAAAACTTCCCCATTACAACAAGAAAATGAATGGGGAAGTTCAATTATCAGTCTATTTATAGTAGAAACGGGTGTACCTAAAGGCACAAAATTGAAATTGCAGCTAGAATCTTTCGATCAGTTCTTCTAATGTGACAAGAGACTGTTCGCCTGTCAACATGTTTTTCAGATTGATCTTGCCTTCATTTATTTCGTTTTCACCGACAATCGCCACAAACGGGATCTTTTTCGTATCGGCATATCCCATCTGCTTCTTCATTTTGGCTGATTCAGGATACAACTCCGTACGGATACCGGCAGCACGCACTTTCGAGATCAGAGGCAACAAATAGTTTTCTTCCTTCTCGCCGAAATTCACGAACAACAGTTGCGTGGTCTTCAAAGAATCAACCGGATAAAGTTCCAACTGGTTTAGAACATCGAAAATACGATCGGCACCGAAGGAAATTCCGACACCTGACATACCGTCCATACCAAACACACCGGTCAAATTGTCATAGCGTCCCCCCCCCGTGATACTTCCGATCTGGACATCCAACGCTTTCACTTCGAAGATAGCACCCGTATAGTAGTTCAGACCGCGTGCCAACGTCAGGTCCAGTTCCAAATCAGCTGTCAGCTCTAACTTCTCGATGCGGTCCAGGATAAATTCCATCTCGGCAATACCTTTCATCGCTATTTCCGATGCTGCCAGTTCCTTTTTCAAAATAGCCAGCTTTTCACGATTCGTACCTTTCAGCATAATGATCGGCTGCAAACGGGCTATCGCACCTTCAGACAATTCTTTAGAACGCAATTCATCATTTACATTATCCAGACCGATCTTGTCCAGTTTATCTATAGCAACCGTAATATCGACAATCTTATCGGCTTCACCGATTATTTCGGCAATGCCGGAAAGAATCTTACGGTTGTTCATCTTGATACAGACACGGATTCCGAAACGGCGGAATACCTCATCCATAATCTGGATCAGCTCGACTTCATTTACCAACGAATCGGAACCTACCACATCTCCATCACATTGGTAAAACTCACGGTAACGACCTTTCTGCGGACGATCGGCACGCCATACCGGCTGTATCTGGTAACGCTTGAATGGGAAAGCGATATCATTACGGTGCTGTACCACATAACGGGCAAAAGGAACCGTCAGGTCATAACGCAAACCCTTCTCGCAAGCTTTCATTCCGAATCTTACGGCATTGCGCTCCGACAGTTCTTCATCCGTTATTCCGGAAAAGCAATCGCCGGAATTTAATATTTTGAAAAGCAACTTATCGCCTTCTTCTCCATACTTGCCCATCAGCGTAGACAGGTTTTCCATAGCCGGCGTTTCGATCTGCTGAAATCCGTACAGATGATATACTTCGCGGATAGTATTGAATATATAATTACGCTTCGCCATTTCTTCTGGCGAAAAATCTCTTGTTCCTTTAGGGATAGACGGCTTTTGCATGATTCACTAATTTATATTTATTTAGGCTGCAAAGGTAATGCTTCCTGTTTAATCCCGGCTTCTTCCCCCCAGGAAAATCATGATATAATATAATAATGTAGCAAGCGAACCCAAGGCAGCCACTACATACGTGTAAGCAGCAGAACGCAAAGCATCTTCAGCCTTGTCATGCGTATAGACATTTGTGATGCCGGCATTGCTCAACCATACCAAAGCCCGCTGGCTGGCATTGATCTCGACCGGTAGTGTAATGAAACTGAATAAAGTCGTCGATGCAAAAAGAATAATACCAAACAGCATCAACTGGGGAAACGTATTAATCAACAGCATGCCACCCAACAGCACCCATGTCATAATGTTGGAAGCAAAGCTGACGACCGGAACCAAAGCCGAACGCATCCGAAGAGGCGCATAAGCCGTAGCATGCTGGACAGCGTGTCCGCATTCATGAGCTGCAACGGCAGCAGCAGCAATACTGTTACTGTAATAAACCGATTCACTCAGATTGACGGTCTGGTTTGCCGGATTATAATGATCCGTCAAATGTCCGGGAGTGGAAATCACCTTTACGTCATAAATCCCGTTATCATGCAACATCTTTTCAGCCACATCCTTTCCTGTCATACCATTCGGCATAGGAATCTTGGAATATTTTTCAAACTTGTTCTGGAGTCTGGAAGAAACCAACCAGCTAAGAAGGGCAAAACCGATAAATATAATCCAATACATGCTCATATTTTTCTAATTTATAATAGTTATACTAAATCATAAACGACAAAAAGTCTGCCAAAAATAAAAATGGCAGGAGATCATCCTTCCGGGATGTGGTCTTCTGCCATTTTGTATTATTTTCAGGTTTTATTCTTCGGTATATCTGACAATTGTTTGTTCACGGTCAGGACCGACAGATACAATCTTGATCGGAACTTCCAGCTCTTCTTCCAAGAAAGAGATGTAAGCATTGAACTCTTCGGGAAATTCGTCTTCACTTTGCATTTTCGTCATATCGACATTCCAACCCGGCATTTCCACATATACGGGTTCGATGCCCTCATTGATTTCAAACGGAAACTCTGTTGTTTCTTCGCCATTGACTTTATAAGCAATGCAAGCCTTTACTGTTTCGAAGCCATCCAGCACATCGCTCTTCATCATGATCAGTTTCGTCACACCGTTGATCATGATCGCATATTTCAACGCAACCAAGTCAATCCAGCCGCAACGACGTTCGCGTCCGGTTACAGCTCCATATTCATGACCGATCTGACGGATCTTGCTGCCTGTTTCATCAAACAGCTCTGTCGGGAACGGGCCGCTACCGACACGTGTGCAATAAGCCTTGAAGATTCCATAAACTTCACCGATGTTACGCGGAGAAACCCCCAAACCGGTACAGCAACCAGCACAAATCGTATTGGAAGAAGTCACGAACGGATACGAACCAAAGTCAATATCCAGCATAGTGCCCTGTGCACCTTCGGCCAAAACAGACTTGCCTTCTTTCAAATAGTTATTAATCACATGTTCGCTGTCGATCAAACGAAACTGTTTCAAATAATCCAAAGCCTTGAACCACTGTGCCTCCAATTCAGTAATATCATATTCATAATTCAGAGAACGCAGAATCGCTTCATGTCTTGCTTTTGCAGCTGCATACTTTTCATCGAAATTATGCAACAGGTCGCCTACGCGCAGACCGTTACGGCTGATCTTATCCGTATAAGTCGGACCGATACCTTTACCGGTCGTACCGATTTTGCCTGACCCTTTCGCAGCTTCGTAAGCAGCATCCAATATACGGTGAGTAGGCAAGATCAAATGAGCTTTCTTAGAGATACACAGTTGTTTGGTCAGGTCGTGCCCGCTGGCAGCAAGCGCTTCCGCTTCCTGTTGGAACAACAACGGATCCAGTACGACACCGTTACCGATAACGTTTACCTTACCCCCTTGGAAAATACCGGAAGGGATGGAACGTAACACATACTTTTCACCGTTAAATTCCAAAGTATGTCCAGCATTGGGACCTCCCTGAAAACGAGTTATCACATCGTAATTCGGAGTCAAAACGTCGACAACTTTTCCTTTGCCTTCGTCACCCCACTGCAATCCTAATAGAACGTCAACTTTCATCGTTTATATATTATATAGATGTTAATATTCTTACTTCTTCCGCTGAAGCCGGTACTTACATTTGCTACATAAGCCATAAATGTAAAGCGCATGATATTCCGGAGTGAAACGCGATATCTTCAACGCTCCGACATCTTTCTTTAGTGTTGCATCCTTCAGCTCTCTGATTGCCCCGCATTTCATACAGATCAGATGCAAGTGTGTCTCCGCCAGCATCCGTAATTCATACTGTACAGCCTGGGCCGTCAGCTGATGACGCACAATTAAGCCGCTGTCTACCAAAACGTCGACCGTGTTATAAACAGTAGCCCGACTGACATGAAAATTCATTTCCTCCAGTTTCTGATGAAGCAAACACATATCAAAATGACCGGGGAAACTGCATATACACTCCAATATGGCATAGCGTTCCTCCGTCTTTCGTAGTTTTTTCTCGGCAAGATATCTGGTGAACAGGTCTTGCATCTCTGTGTACTTTTTTGCATCCATCTTCAAGTTGCGACTCCACGCGACCGACAAAGTTAGCGCATTTATTTTAAACGCAAAGCCTTAACGGCAATATTCAAATTCAAATTTTAAATCATTATATATTTCCTGCCCTTCGGGCGTCTGCATGAATTCAGGAAAATCATCGAACCCGCCCAACATTTGCTGCGCCCGTTCAGCCGACTGTCTTCCATAAAATTTCATGGCTTTCACCGCAGCCTGCTTTTCTTTGAAGGACGCCTCGAAATCAGTCTGGGCAAGCGTCCGCATACATTCTGCGACAAATGCGGTCCTCACCGGTGCTATCAAATCCTTTCCTTCCTTAAACAGTTCGGCCCAGACAAGATAAGCCACCGTACGTGCATATTCGTCTTCCACATTAAAAATCAACCCGAGCAGCAATTCCTCCACATCCGGCAACTTATAAAACAAATTATGGCTGCACTGCTCTGCAATTTCCAAATAAGGGATTTCTTTCACCCATTGCTTCGCCTCTTGGGACGAGAACTCGTCTACCGGCTGCAAAAAAGAAGCCAATATCTTGAATTCACGGATGTCTTCTTTCCACAAAGCAGCGGCCAGCTCAGAGTTCGGTTTATGTGTAGTGGCAATCTGCTTGATTTCAGGCAAAGGAACACCGAAATTCAACTTATAGACAATACCCTTCTCGCGCATGCTGGTAGAGATCACTCCATTCATCGCCAGGCGAAGCTGGGTCCGTATTTCTTTTAATTCATTCTGTAACATACGCTTTATTATTCATTATAGGAAGGTAAAAACGAATACTCCTTGCTGTAACGAAGCATCTGATCGGTATACCCTTCGGTATAATCCAGCACAATATCCGTTACATCTCCCTTATCGTTCTTGACTTCCTTCATCACCGGATTCACGAATCCCTTATACGGAGCCAGGTTCAATTTGGCATAGCGTTCGAGCACTTCGGCATGAAGAGCTGGGTCGACCTTTACGGCATACTCTTCCACCAGTTTCTTTCCGGCGGAAAAATCACCTTCACTCTTGATACGCTGCACTTCCGCCAACAAAGTTCCGAACAGTTCACGCAGCTTGGCATAGTCATTGACCACCACGTATGTCTTGCCATCCCGCTGTTTCAGTTCAATCACGTTATCAGCCTTTCCTTTTTCATATACCCATTTGGCAATCAGCTGACGGTTGCGCATATGGGCTTCTTCAACATTCTTGCCTTGCTCGATCCGGACCAGCTGTGTCATCAGGCCATTCATTATATATTTATAGTATTCGGCCTTATAAGCCTCTGCATCCGGCACAAGTCCGAGTTCCACCAGCTTGGCATCTCCAAGATAGTACAAACCGAAAAGATCGGCACGCGCCTCTTCCAAAGTCGAACTGTAGGCCTTCAAAGCATCCGGATCGGTATCGGGAAGCAATTTACCGGAACCATGTCCCAAGCATTCATGCAAATCGGTATGCAGATTGTCGGTGATGAATCCGTATTTCTTCAATCCTTCTCGCTCCTTCTCACTCCAGACAAATTCCTCATTGAAACCATTTCCCTGAGAAGCTTTGTCGTATGCCTCGGTGATATTCTCGATCGTAACGGATTTCGAACCATGATCGCGGCGAATCCAGTCGGCATTCGGCAAGTTGATGCCAATCGGAGTTGCCGGATAGCAATCACCTCCCAACATGGAAACTGTAATTACTTTGGCACTGACTCCTTTTACTTTTTCTTTCTTAAACCGTTTATCTACAGGAGAATGATCTTCAAACCACTGCGCATTATCGCTGATCACTTTTGTTCGCTTCGTTGCCTCCTTATTGATAAAGTTCACGGTCGACTCCCAGCTGGCTTTCATTCCTAACGGATCTCCGTATGTTTCGATAAAGCCGTTCACAAAGTCGACATCCGATACCGTATCTTCCACCCATAGGATCGAATAGGCATCGAAGATTTTCAAGTCGCCGGTCTGATAATATTCGATCAGTTTCCCGATGATTGACTTTTGCGCATCGTTCTCGGCAAAAGCCGTGGCTTTCTGCAATTCCGACACGATCTTTTCGATTGCCGGCGAATAGAGGCCGCCTACCTTCCACACTTTTTCGACCAGCTTGCCGTTCTCTTTTACCAAACGGCTGTTCAAGCCGTAAGAGATAGGAGAAATCGTGTCTTTCCCTGCTTTCATCCGGGCATAGAAATCCTCGACTTCTACTTGGGTAACCCCTTCGCCATAATAATTATTGGCCGAAGCCCGGATCAGGTCGACATCGCCACTCTGCACCATACGCTTCGCCATCACGGCCGGATCAAAGATCACGGGACTGATCTCGGCAACAAACTGTTCCACCGTCTGCCCTTCACGTAACGGAAGTGCGGAAGCACCGACCTGAGAGATGCAAGTCTGGAAGAATTCGGGCGTAAAACCGGGAACAAATTTGTCTTCCGCATAATGATGATGAATGCCGTTGGCAAACCAAACCCGTTTCAGATAAGTCTCCAAAGCAACAAACTGCGGATCCGTACGATCTCCTTTATAGCCGGTATAAACAGCCTCCAGCGCACGGCGGATCGGCAGGTTATAACGGCAGTTCTGGTCGAACAAAATATCCCGGCCCATCAGGGCGGCTTCCGACAAATGATATAATAATTGTTTCTGCTTCAAAGAAAGGGATTCAAATCCCGGAACTCGATAACGCAGTATCTGAAGATCAGCAAACTGATCCACGACATAATTGAAATTATCCTGAGTAGCTTCCGCCTTCTCAGCCTTCTGCCCCGTACAGGCAGTCATAGCCATTGCAGTCATAAGCGATAACATTATATTTCTCATATACTAACTTTTAGCTTTTCCTATATTATTATTTAAAAGGTTTTCTCGCAAAGGTACAGATATTTCAGAAATAATACTAGTCATCTTCCTTTATTGCAATCTGAATACAGATAACTTATAAGGCAGAAATATGAGTAGATTTGATTTTTTTCTTCCAAGGACATAGAAAGAGAAGAAATTTAATAACTTTGCCTATAGTAACGTTGACATAAAACAAAACGCAATGAAAACAAACATTCCTGAACGTATTGCCGCCCTAAGGGAAGCAATGAAACAGCATAAAATCGATGCTTATATTATTCCGACTTCCGACCCTCACATGAGTGAATATCCTGCCGACTGCTGGAAATACCGTGAATGGATTTCCGGATTCACAGGTTCGGCCGGAACAGTTATAATCACAGCCGATAAAGCCGGGCTTTGGACCGACTCCCGATATTTCCTGCAAGCCTCTACCCAACTGGAAGGGACAGGTATCGAACTTTTCAAAATGATGTTGCCCGAAACCCCGACAATCCCGGAGTTCCTGACACACGAACTAAAAGAGGGACAGACAGTCGGACTGAACGGCGAGATATACAGCCTGGCAGATGCCCGCTCACTGGAAAAGGCATTAGCGGAAAAAGAGATCAAACTGAATACAAACGCTTCGCTGATCGATCCGATCTGGAAAGAACGTCCCGCCATCCCTGAAGCTCCGATGTTTGAAATGCCGATCGAACTCAGCGGAAAATCAACAGAAGACAAACTACTCGATATCAACAAGATGCTACACAAGGCAGGAGCCGACTGCACCATTCTTTCCGCATTGGACGAAGTGGCCTGGACCTTCAATATCAGGGGTACGGACGTTGCCTATAATCCGGTCGTCATCAGTTATGCATTCGTTTCCGAGAAGGAAAGCGTACTGTTCATGAATCCGAAGAAGATCCCTGCTGAAATAGCAGAACATCTAAAGAAAGAAGGAGTGACACTAGCCGACTACGGCATGTTGGCAACCTTCCTGTCACGACTGCCGGAACGGACACGGGTGTTCATCGACAGCAAACGAACCAACGTAGCCATCTACAATGCACTGCCCAAAAGCAGTATCCTGATAGAAGGAACCTCGCCCGCCAATCACCTGAAAAGCATCAAGAACGAGACAGAGATAAAAGGATTCCGCAACGCCGTCCTGAAAGACGGCATCGCCATGACCAAATTCTACTTCTGGCTGGAAAAGATGCTTAAAGCCGGAGAAAAGGTGACGGAGCTGAGTGCCGCTGCCAAGTTGACGGCTCTGCGCTCCGAACAGCCCCAATATGTCATGGACAGCTTTGCCAGTATATCTAGCTACGGTCCTCACGGAGCGGTCGTACACTATTCTCCCACACCCGAAACGGACACGGAGTTGAAAACGGACAGTTTGTACCTGCTCGACTCCGGAGCCCAGTATTTGGACGGAACGACCGACATCACCCGTACGATCGCCCTTTGCGACGAGCCGAGCGAGCAAATGAAGAAGGACTTTACCCGCGCCCTGAAAGGCACTATCGGAATTGCCAAATGCAAATTCCCCGCAGGCATACGGGGCTGCTTGATCGACGCCTTCGCCCGTAAAGCTTTGTGGGATGCCGGCATCAACTATCTGCACGGAACCTGCCACGGCATCGGCCATTGCTTGAACGTACATGAAGGGCCGCAAAGCATCCGCATGGAAGAAAACCCGGTAATCCTGGAACCGGGCATGGTGATGAGTGACGAACCGGCCATGTACCGCCCCGGCGAATACGGCATCCGTACCGAGAATATGATCCTGATCCGTGAAGACAGTGAAACGGAATTCGGAAAGTTCCTCGGTTTCGAAACTTTGACGTTATGTTACATCGATACGAAGCTGGTTATCCCGTCCATGCTTTCTGTACGCGAGCATGCATGGCTGAACAAATACCACCAGATGGTATACGACTTGGTAAGCCCGCATTTGACTGAGGAAGAGAAGGCTTGGTTAAAAGAAAAAACGGCAGAAATTTAATCAACAGACGATTGACAATTGACAATAGGTTTGTTGTTCTCCCTTAAATTGTCAATTGTCAATTATTAATTGTCAATTAAAAAGTTATGGCTTTAATAAAATCAGTAAGAGGCTTTACTCCCCAAATAGGTAAAGACACGTTTTTAGCAGACAACGCCACTATTATCGGCGATGTAGAGATAGGCGAAGGTTGCAGTATCTGGTTCGGGACTGTGTTGCGAGGCGATGTAAACTCCATCCGGATCGGCAACGGGGTGAATATACAGGACGGCTCCGTCCTGCACACCTTATACGAAAAATCGACGATTGAGATCGGCGACGATGTGTCGGTCGGCCACAACGTCACGATCCACGGGGCAAAGATATGCAACGGCGCCCTGATCGGGATGGGCTCGGTCGTACTGGACCATGCCGTAATCGGTGAAGGAGCGATCGTCGCTGCCGGCTCGGTCGTACTGAGCAAGACCATCGTCGAGCCGGGAAGCATCTACGCCGGTGTACCGGCCAAGTTCGTAAAGAAAGTAGACCCGGAACAGGCAAAAGAGATCAACCAGAAGATAGCCAAGAACTATCACATGTACTCATCTTGGTATAAAGAAGAGCACTGACCTGCTATCACGGGACAGGATAAACAATACAATTGCAAATGAAAGAGTACAAATACATCCTGCTGGACCTGGACGGGACGATTACAGATCCGATGATCGGCATCACCCGATGCGTCGAATACGCATTGAATCATTTCGGCATACAAGTGAATGACCTTCGCGAGTTATGTCCTTTTATCGGTCCTCCTCTTCTGGACTCGTTCCGGGATTTCTATCATTTCACAGACGAACAGGCCAAAGAGGCTACAGAAAAGTACCGGGAACGTTTTGCCGACACCGGCATTTATGAGAACAAACTGTATGACGGCATGAAAGACTTTTTAGAAGAGGCAACCCGGCAAGGGCGCATCCTGATGCTGGCGACATCCAAACCGACAGTCTTTGCCAAACGCATCCTGGACTATTTCGATATCGCCCGTTACTTCACCTTCGTCGCGGGCAGCGGCCTGGACGGTTCCTTCTATACAAAAGGAGATGTGATCCGTCATGTATTGGAAAGCAATAACCTGACGGACCATCCATCAGCCGTCATGATCGGCGACCGCAAACATGATATCATCGGGGCCAAAGAGAACAGGCTCGATTCGATCGGTGTGCTTTACGGTTACGGTGACCGGGAAGAGTTATCGCAGGCCGGGGCGGATTATATCGTAGAGGATATCGCCGGACTACGCAATCTGCTGTTCCATCAATAGCACACCCATTTTATCAGATAGCGGCAAAACACGTCTCCGCCGAAGATCCCCACGCAGTAGAGGATTCCCAACCTGTAGCCTTTCAGGTTACAGGACACTTTCAATGCCTGGAACATCCAGACCAGCGCCCAGATCAAAAAGACAAAAGAGACCAGCGACAGCCATATTCCGACAAGGAATCCGGGCTGTTGCATGATCTCCGCCGGAGGCATGTTCACATCTATCTGTGCGAGTTTCTGCATAGGCGGCAAGAAGTTGAAAAGGTTCATGACGATCAACGGCAATTGTGCGAAAACGACCGTTCCCAACACATCGACCATCCGTATGCGTGAACGGGAAAGCAGCAATCCTCCCAAATAAAACATAACAGCCGGAATCAGCCAGACGGCAAGGTGCTCCACCGCATAACACCACCACGCCGGATTCGGAGCCGGACCAAAATGCAGCAACCCGTGATAATGCCAGCCGGAATAAAAAGAAAGAGCTGTCGATACCACCATTCCAGCCAGTCCCCAAAGCAATGCTTCCAGACCGGCAATCCGTTCAAAAGGATTAATCAATCCATAAAGATGTTGTTTGTTCATAACCTATTCGATTTTATTTAGTTTATCAATCAGATCGTCTAATACATTCCGGACAGTAGGGTAACTGACTCCCATATTCTTCGCCATATCCTTCAGGCTTCCGCTGGATTTGATGAAGTCGATTACAAACTGCTGTTCCTTATCCGTCAGTTTTGCCAG
>NZ_MNQY01000126.1:35800-37407 GCF_001915675.1 Parabacteroides sp. merdae-related_45_40
CACACCTCCGTATCGCATTGCCCACAAAACATCCGACCCACTTTCAAAGGCGCGTCACAAGCCGGGCACTGCAAGGGGAGTCTTCTTTTGATCTCGTTATTCATAGATTTCTTTCTTATTCTTGTTTATACTTGACTAAAAGATTACTTTACAACAAAAGTATTCAATAATTTATAAACATGCAAGAAATAATAAATATTATTCATTACAATATAAATATTATTCAAATACATATACAATTATATCATTCATCCTCGTTCCAACATGAACCAGGCAAGGAAGCTAAATGAGCCACCGAGTAACCTCCATATAAAGAAATTAAACTACTTTTGTGACAAAACACTTAAAAACTAAACAAATTATATCATGAGAAAAAACAATCTGTGGATAACAGCCCTTGCATTCGGGCTATCGTTATCGGCTTACGGGCAGGAAGGCGGTATCTCGTCCGGAATGTTGCAGGAAATCAAACAAGCTTACAAAGGAACGCCGGCCGACAAAGCCATTCACAATGCAATCGCGGGCAACGACATCAACAAACTGGCAGTCAACAATGACAGCAAAAACAATTTCGACACCTACTTTTCAAACAAAGTGAACAGTAAAGGGATCACGAACCAGAAATCCTCCGGCCGTTGCTGGTTGTTTACAGGATTGAATGTTATTCGTGCGCAGGTCATCGCCAAGTATAACCTCCCGGAATTCGAACTCTCGCAGAACTACAACTTCTTCTGGGACCAGCTTGAAAAAGCAAACCTTTTCCTGCAAGGAATCATTGATACACGGGAAAAGCCGATCGACGACAAAATGGTGGAATGGCTGTTCAAGAATCCGATCGGAGACGGCGGACAATTCACCGGTATCTCCGACAACCTGATGAAATACGGCATCGTTCCTTCCGGTGTCATGGTCGAAACCTATAGCAGCGACAATACCAGCCGTATGTCCAACCTGATCGGACTGAAATTGAAAGAATACGGATTGGAACTACGCGACGCAAAAGGCTCGAAACCGGAAGCGCTGGCAAAACGCAAAACCGAGATGCTGGGCGAAATCTACCGTATGCTGGTCCTCAACCTCGGAGAACCTCCTACGAAATTCACCTGGACACGCAAAGACGCAAGCGGCAAACCGGTCGAGACAAAAGAATACACCCCGCAATCATTCTATCAAGAATTCGTGGGCGAAGATTTGAAGAACAACTATGTCATGCTGATGAACGATCCGAGCCGAGACTTCTATAAACTATATGAGATCGACTTTGACCGCCATGCCTATGACGGCAAGAACTGGACATACGTCAACCTTCCGATAGAAGATATCAAAGAGATGGCGATCGCCTCCATCAAGGACAGCACCATGATGTATTTCTCCTGCGACGTGGGCAAATTCTTCGACCGCAACCGCGGAGTGCTCGATGTCAACTATTATGACTACGGCTCGTTGATGGGCACGACTTTCGGTATGGACAAGAAACAACGCATCCAGACATTCGCCAGCGGCTCTTCCCATGCCATGACACTGATGGCGGTAGATTTGGATGCCAACGGCCAACCTAAAAAGTGGATGGTGGAAAACAGTTGGGGACCGGGTGCCAACAACGGCCA
>NZ_MNQY01000021.1:0-2644 GCF_001915675.1 Parabacteroides sp. merdae-related_45_40
GCAGATTGCAAAACCGATATAAAGGCTAATACAATCTGCTTTCGTCTTTTTAAAGATTGGGATTAAATCTTAAGAGGATACCTTTTTCAGTGCCCTCGCCTTTTCAGACACCTTCTTTTTAGTTTATAGAAAGGAGGTATTTATGGCATCTGTTGCACAAACCTATGCAAACCTATCAAAACGCCTGTGTGATAGGTTTATCTATTAATAAAGAGAGTGACACCTATTCTTAAAACACGCAAAGCTAAATACTTTTGTATTGTATAAATCAAAATAAGGGATAAATAGAAATTAATAAAATATACATATTTATGAAATTGAAGAGTTATTTTCTTTTGAGTATAGTGGTAGGGATGACATTTGCGTGTTCATCAGACGAGAACGTCCCGGAGGTGGAGGTTTTTACTCCGGATGCAACTTTGTCTTTGGCTGCTGTTGCAGATGGGAAAAGCTTGACTAAAGCCGGTGAAGGAGAGGGGGAAAATATTGATCAGGAAGATGCTATTAATAGTTTGCATGTGATGGTTTTTTATGCTGATGGAAACTTGCAAATTGATAAAGTGGTTGCAATCAATAGAGTGGAGGATTTGGATGTACAAAGCGGTGCTGTCAAAATTCTTGTATTAGCAAATGCTGGAACGCGGGAAAAACAATTTGGCACATTAAAGGAAGCATTAGTATATCAGAGGGCATTAGATAATGAGAATGAAAATAACGGATACTCTATGAGCAGTCGGTTAATCGAGGCTACGTTAGATGAGGGAAAGCATAATATTTTTGGTGAAATAAAAGATTTCTCCGGTCATATGCCGAATGTATCAAAGGACGGAAATAATATTAAACTGACACGCCACATTGCCCAAATCAACTTGAAATCAGTTTCTGTGAAATCTGATAATGGAAAAGCTTCTTTCGTCATTGACTCTGTCTTTATGGCAAATGTGAAAGGCTATTCTTTGATGGCGGCCAATTCCACTGAAGAATGGGGGATGGTGGAGAGCAAAGGAGCACCGGAAGGTAATTTCTTATGGTGGTACGGCCAATATGAAAATGAATATTGGAATGGTGAATACAAGACGATTGAGGATGGTTTGTTGAAGGCTGATTTGTTAGGCTTTAATGCTAATAAACGGAAAGTGACCTCTTCCTCTCCTTGGAAACCAGAAACAGGCCAACTCGCTTGTGGCAAATCATTTATCGTATATGAAAATATGGTTGATGCCGTCAAGCCCGGACAACGTACTTTGTTAGTGTTGAAGGGCACTTATACAGATGATAACGGCAGAGTAGAAGAGAACCGTTTTTATACGATCCCTGTCAATGCAATGGGGACGATGACAAATGCTGAAGGTGGTACACCTGACCACTCTTACGTCAAACGCAACTACCGTTACAACATCTCCCTCACCATTAATAGCAGTGGTTCCGACCGGCCGTATGATCCGGTGACTGAGGCTTGTATGGATGTGGCTGTTACGGTGGCTGACTGGGATGTGATCGAGCAAAATGAAGATTTGGATTAATAGGGTAAAATGAATGGGAATAAAAAACAAAACGTTATGAAATCAATATTGACAAAAAAGGTTTTATTTCTGGCACTTGTCGCAGTTACGGTCTTTGCCACCGGCTGTATCAAGGAAGACTTGGACGAGTGCTATAAGCTGACACTAAAGGTCGTGAACCACAAAGGTGATGATATCACGGCTTTGAGCGTTGTTTCGGAAGCCAAGCTCTTTATCTACGATAACAACTCGAAGCTGCTTGATACGCGCGATCTCAACGATGCCTTTATCAGAGGCAAAGAAACCATTGAGTTGAACTATCCCGAAAGTTCGAAACTGCACCTGATCGCATGGGGAAACCTCAAAGGACATCAGGACGTGAACGAGGCCACCAAGGCCGAAGACTTCGCCGTTTCTCTGAAGAGCGAAGGCGAGATCGCACAATCTCCCGACAGCATCTTTTTCGGCGATATCGATGTGACAGTACGCGGGAACGGTGTGGCTGGCGGAAACCAGGAAATCGTGCTCGAACCCAAAACCGGAACGGTCGAGATGAGAACGCTTAACCTTCAATATGCCCTGACGGCAAGAGGGCTGCGTGCGACCGATGAATGCGATTTTTATATGGACCGCACCTTGAACACGATCGACTATAAGGGCGAGTTGACCGGCGACAGCGTCTACTACAACCCCGAAGCCGACTGGAAAGACTCCGAATGGGAAACGACAGGACCGCAGGCGCTCTATTTAGGTCAGAATATGACCGGAAGCATACAGGTCGGTAACGACCGTTACGAAGTGAAGGAAGGAACTTTCGACGACGGTACGACAGGCCCGATCGAAATCCATCCGTTCCAGCGTACATTGGTACTATTCGCATGGGGCGAAGACGGCGCCTTCTTAGGCGCAAGGATCAAAGTGACTCCTTGGGGTGTTGTCGATGATGATATTGAATGGTAATAAGAAACGAATGCTAATATATAAAGACGAATGAGTATGTTACATAAAAATATAATAAAGCTGGCAGCCCTCCTTTGGTGTGTGCTGACAGTCGCTTCGTGTACCAACGAAGATTTCGATAAAGGCAACAACGGTCCGGATGTCCCCGAAGGTCTGCCGGTGACCTTGAAACTGAATATCGG
>NZ_MNQY01000127.1:0-35198 GCF_001915675.1 Parabacteroides sp. merdae-related_45_40
ATAAATCGTTCAAGCATATAAGCATTGTGTATGAATGACTTGCAAGAGGATATGGAATAGCTATTCCGAGCCTCTTACATGCTGCTTTGGCCAAGTTGACAGCAGCAAGCGATGCATTGAAGTGAAAATCCAACTTTCTGAAGTCAGTTGACTGAGAGTTGGTAATTCCAGCATGCTGCTTCCCATCTCTAAAGCAAAACTCCAATTGGAACCTGGTTCTGTAATAATCTAGGACTGTAGAGAAATAAAGCTGCCACTTGCCTGTCCTCCCGTCCATTGGATACCAGACGGCCAAGGAAACATACCTTTTGAGAACCTTTGCATATACCCTCAATCCGTATAGCTTTCCCTTGTTCACCTCGTATTCCTTGCACCAGATCAGATCCAATTGGCAAAGTCAATCCTGCCGTCAAACCACTTGGGATGACCAAGTTTTCCTGTTTTCTTTTCCAATGTCGGATAGTACAGGACTACATCATTCCTAAAGCGGCTGATGACATGGAAATCACTCTCACACATAGGCGTTATGAAAGAATGCGTCTGCAACCACCGTTCTGGATATGCTCTGTAGCTTGTCTTTTTTACTGATAAGATAGCTGCTATACCAGTCAACCAGGTTCTTACCCATATTATCCAAGGTCTTACAATCCGACGTCTGAATGGAACCTAAAGTCATGCATTCATGGTTGTCGATGTCAATGACACCGATGCCCAAGATTTCCAATCCTCGCTTATAATCCCCGGCACAGCCTGACCAGAAGTAACCAATCCAAGGTGTCTTATGACCGGACTTGGGGATATAGGAAGGAGCGATGGCGATAGCTTTTCTTTTGCCTGTGAGATGCTTGCTGATGATAGAGGCGTTGAACGCAAACCAGTTGAAAGTTTCATTCTCAAAAAGGTTACGGTATGTCTGTTCCGAAAAACATCCATACCTGCCCAATTGGAGGAAGTTTATACGATCCAGGATGGCCATGAATAATTTCATGGTGTCCATAAACGTTTTTTCAAAAGGTTTATGTATATTCACGACTGATTTGAGAGCCGACAGGCACTCGGATTGGTATTGCATAAGGAGTGTTTCTTTAGCCTTAATTAGATGAGTAGCCAACTTCTAATTTGCTAAGTATCAACGAACAACAAAACAAATTTCATCTTTATTATCAGCAGGTTAGCCCATTTTTTCAAAACATTTCTTCATGCTAAACCATTCGTTTTTGACAACATTTCAATGACCTCTTTAGTGTTTTCGAACTAGCTTTTGCCGGTTCTATTGTTTAACTTTTAATTTTTCGATAAAAATTTACCGAAGTATTGCTAAATATGACTCACTTATAATAGTTTTGGAACCATTTATCGAGGAAATGGACACGGGGAGAATTGAGTACTATAAAGTAGGGATTAACGATCTTTATATATCAGAAGAGGAAAATAGAATAATAGTGGAATTGATAGGAGTCGACTTGACGCACGTACATCGTTTCTTGAGCCAAATTGCTAACATACCAGAATTTCAAATTAAAGAGGCTGATTTACCCGTGTTACATTGACAATTCAAGCTATCTATATGAAGTTTCCCTCTATGTTCTCCTGCCAACTATGTTCTGGTATTTCTTTAATTTGAATATAAGTACCATCACCTAGAAAGGATTTTGCTATTATTGCTGTCCGGTAAAACTTTAGCATGATAGAAACTAGACGATTTTTATCCCATATAACATGAATTTGACTAGTATAAATGTCTGCTAAAGGCTTTTTATGCTTGGTACTACCAATTTCATACAAGACTAAAAGACAACCCTCTTTTTGCAAAATTGATGAAGCTTGGTGTATTTGTGCTGGATATAAGATTGTGCCGATTTTTACCGGATAGCAATTTTTGCTATATGATTTGGTATTGTATATTCTTCTACAAAAGTTTTTCTTGTTATGGGAAAATCTTTTGTAGAAGAATATACCAAAGGGATAATATAAGATACTCAACAGAATAATTTTAGAAAAATACGGGATACAAACCAGTTAATCGAAGTTTGCCAGACGTTGTGAGGATCGGGTAAGAAATGTGTGGAAATCCATCGGAAATACATTTTTATGCGCCTTGTAATATAATGCTTTTCTCAAGGAGTTATTCCCATAATCAAAAATAAATCAAAGCCTTATTGTCACGGGCATTCCGGCTTCGCTTTCCATGAATATTTTCCTTGCGACTAAAGTCGGGGAAAATATTCATGGAAATAAACGCCCGGACAAACGGCTTTGATTTGATGATAGATTATAGGACTAACTGTGACCGACATGACGCATAAACGATATATATCTTCCCCTTGTTTTTTGCAGGACTATTTCTGCAAGGAAACGGATGATGATAAAACGATGCCAGATAAATTTGCCGTCAAAAATATCCGAACTTCATGAGACGTATAGGACTTCAGTTCCCTCCAATCTGCATTGTTTACGTTTTCCTTGTTTTCGGATCGTGTTCCCCTTTTGCGTGTATGTGCCTTTCCGTTATTACCGGTTTCCAATTCGTGTGTTTTTTTATTTATCCTCTTTTATGTGATAAATACATTCGTGATATATCCTTTCGTTCTCTTGCTTTGACATCTGATGACATTTAATGAAATCTGAAGACAATCGCTTGGAACAGGATTTGCGTTCTCCTTATATTTGCTCCAAATCAATTGAATACGCTTATGGAAATCGTCGCTATCGAAGCCCAAACATTTGACCGGATGTTACAGCGCCTGAAGGATATGGCACGGATTACGGATGAGATCTGCAAAATGCACGGTGAACGAAAAATAGGGGGGTGGATGGACAGCCAGGATGCCTGCCTTCGGCTTGGCGTAAGTCCCCGTACCTTGCAAACATTCCGTGACAATGGGACCTTGGCATACAGCCGGATCGGTCACAAGATTTATTATAGGGTAGAAGACATACAGGGGATACTTCCCCTTATTCAAAAAAGAAAGGAGAAGCAAGTATGAATAAACTGATTATGAAGGAAGATGAAGACATCCTATCTTTCTTCCGAACGCTTGATCACATGGTAGAAAGACTGGACGGTTTATCCCGAAACTACCGTCCGATGTTAAATGGAGAGCGTTTTCTTTCCGATCGGGAACTTTCCGAAAGGTTGAAAATCAGCCGCAGAACCTTGCAGGAATATCGGAATGAGGGTAAGTTACCCTACATCCAACTTGGGGGTAAAGTGTTGTACAAAGAGAGCGATATAGAAAGGATGTTACAAAATGGATACAAAGAAGCTTGGCAGGCTAGACAAATGCCATAATAACAACCGGCAATGGACATGCCGCACTTTTCGTACCGTCTGAGATGTGTATGGTGAATGTGTACACTGCGATCATACCGATAGTTCCGGTAAACAAAAGAAGTGGATGGGAGTGTGAAAAACTAAAATGACCTCTCTGAAAAGTTACAGATTGTAACTACAAAACCTAAAAGAGTCGTATCAAGCTCTGTTTTGAGTAATGATACGATTCTTCCTTTAGCCTTTAAGGATGTTCAAGTTTCAAATCAAAAGTTCATCTGGGCTAAAATTGAGTTTTGACCTTTGTCTGCTTTATTTGGGATTCTATGAAAGAGGTAACCGAAAAGTCAAAATTGGTATTTTCATTCCATTTGAAAAAGACGGATTGTCACATGAACGGCTTGACCACTGAATAACCAATAGATAGGCGCCAGTTTCCAATAAGATATCAGTTGTTCAATGAATATTGAATCTCCTGAGGTTGTTTTCTGGATCAATCTTCTTTTCCTTTTGGATCGGAAAACATTCTCATCAAAGTTCTTTAACCAATACAAACCGATAGACAACAAGACTGCTGAAAGAAAAATTATCAGTTCTTCCCGATTTCTTTGTGACATTAATCTTTAATATTCCCAATTTTTATTCGTATCTTTACCAGCAAAGATAACAGAATTGTTGGTTAGACCCAAGTATAATGCGGAAATTGTCACAAGGTGGAATCGGAGGATTAAAAAGAAAACACCTTAAACCGAATTGATAATCAGTGATTTATAAATAAGATTCAGATCCCAGGCGGATCACCAAAGAAGGTCTTCAGTCTTGAAGACCTTTTCTTTTTTACATAGTTCGAAATTAATTTTGTAACATCATTTTATGGCTAGACATACATTCGCCACCGTCGCGCTAGCCAACAGGATTTCAATGGAATCCGTTGTGAAAATGCTCGGACATACAGACATCAGGACAACAAAATATACACGAGGATTTTGGACCAGACCGTTTCCGAAGAAATGAAAGGGATAAGAAGCAAATTCTCGATCCGACAAAGGCTGAAGGACAAACGGACCACATTTGAAATCGCCCGTCTCAAATACAATCATCCCATGAAATGATTGCACTTGAGATTAGAGAGCATATCAACAGGGCATTTGTTCTCACTTTTCATTTATTCTATTTGTCCAATGCAGTTCTTGTCTTACTTTCCGTCTTGTTTAGAGAATAACAAAGAGAATAGGCTGTTATTTTTTATTTAAAATATAATGCTCAGCCAAAAGACTTTGACTAATGGTTCCTTCTTTATCCGACAGCATTACTTGTCTATTATTTAGCATTCTATAATAGGTCTTTTCTCCTGAAGAAGGAGTGACTAATTCCATTATTGAATCCCCTATTATATGATATATACCACTAGTTTCAAATGTGGCATCTTTCCTCCCTATGTATTCGCTTTTCAAGGTATAGGTTTTATCTTCATTTATAACTAATATCGTTTTTATGCCTTCACAATCTGCTGCAGGAAGAGTTCCCTCATAAGTTCCAAATAAATTAGAAGTATGGGCTTGGCTTTCTGTTTTTATTTCGCTGTTCTTAATTGGGGCATTATTCTTCTGAGAAGAATTACAACTGATCATGACAACCCCAAATATAGCCCATAAAAAAATCATTTTCATAAAAAATCCTTTCTTTTTTAGTTATTATCAATATATATGTATCATATCTCATTTTTTCGACTTTTCTCTAATATAGAATCAGTTAAACAGTATTTGGATACATTCAAATACTGTTTAACTGATTGCCACAAATATAATACATATATCTTTATTGCATTATTATTTTTTAATCCTATCTGCAAAATGTACGATGAAAAAATGGGGGGAATGGGTAGACTGCCAAGAAACCTGCCATCTACTTGACATAAGTCTCCGTACCCAGCAAACGCTCCATAACAATAAGTGCTTCAGATGTTTGCAGACATACTACTTGTAATAATGCTTGAAACAGACGATATTTATGCTTGTTTCGAACTCACATTATATTATGATTTTAGAACAAGAGTATTTTATTTTGTTCCAACAAAGTTTTAAGTTAATATGTAAATTTGCAAGCACATAATAATAAATAACATGTCTGAAATTGCACCTCTAATTTCCGACCTGGCAGTTATATTAATTGCTGCGGGAATAATTACATTGGTTTTTAAATGGTTGAAACAACCTGTCGTTTTGGGGTATATTGTTGCCGGTATTATTGCCGGACCTGCCGTACCTTATATACCAACAGTATCCGATCCTGCCAATATAAAAATATGGGCAGACATAGGCGTTATATTTCTTTTATTTGCCATGGGGTTAGAATTCTCTTTCAAGAAGTTGATGACTGTAGGAGGCACAGCCGTTATTGCATCTATAACCATAGTTTCCGGAATGATGTTTCTAGGCTATGCAGCAGGAAACGCACTTGGCTTCTCACATATAAGCAGCATATTTTTAGGGGGTATGCTTTCTATGTCATCCACGGCAATTGTATTCAAGGCATTTGATGACATGGGACTTCGAGGGCAAAAATTTACCGGAGTTGTATTGGGTGTTTTAGTTGTCGAAGATTTAGTTGCCGTTGTTCTGATGGTCTTGCTTTCGACTTTAGCAGTCAGCCAGCAAGTTGAAGGAATGGAAATGTTGAAAAGCATTCTAAAGCTAGGAGCGTTTCTTATATTTTGGTCATTACTCGGAATCTATCTTATTCCAAGTTTTCTAAAAAAGGTCAAACCGTTTCTTAACGACGAAACCTTATTGATCATAGCATTAGGATTCTGTCTGGGTATGGTTATGATTGCGACTAAAGCTGGATTCTCCTCTGCACTTGGAGCCTTCGTCATGGGATCATTATTAGCGGAAACTATTGAGGCCGAAAAGATAGAAAAGCTGGTAAAACCAGTAAAAGATCTGTTTGCTGCCATATTTTTTGTCTCTGTAGGTATGATGATACAACCGGACTTATTAATCGAATACCTTATCCCAATCTGTATCTTAACCATATTGGTAATCGTCGGACAAGTCTTTTTCGGAAGCCTTGGCATCCTTTTGTCCGGACAATCTTTGAAGATAGCCCTGCAATCAGGATTCTCCCTGACTCAAGTAGGTGAATTCGCGTTCATTATTGCTTCATTGGGAGTTAGCTTGAAAGTAACGGACGATTATCTGTATCCTGTTATTGTCGCTGTATCGGTTGTTACAACATTTCTTACTCCTTATATGATCCGTTTGGCAATTCCGACCTATCAATTGATCGAAAATCATTTGCCTTCATCTGTAAAACTAATGTTGAACCGCTATTCTTCCGGGTCCAACACTGTCAAACATAAAAGTACATGGAATAAGTTGTTGAAATCTATGTTACTGGATGTAATACTATATACAGTATTGACAATATTCAGCATCATCCTATTTTTCACTTATATAAATCCGATTATTCGCGAAAACATATCTGGAATCAAAGGGGCTTTATTGAGCTTATCTATTATTCTGGCTGTTATATTGCCTTTCCTTTGGGCCATCATTATGAAAAAGAATCATTCTCCTGAATTTCAGAAATTATGGAATGACAGCAAATATAACCGGGGGCCATTGGTTTCTCTGATAGCAATAAAGATACTCCTTTGCGCAAGTATCCTAATGCCGGTTATAGTTCATATATTAAACGTGGCATCCGGTGTCGGATTTATTGTTACCCTGTTGATATTGGCAATGATTATCTTATCCAAAAAACTGAAAAAGCGTTCTCTCTCAATCGAAAAAAGATTTATTGATAATTTCAACGGGAAAACAAATGGATCAAACATTGAAAGCCCTTTGACCGACAAAATTCTGGAATCTTTACCTTTCAATGATTTGCACTTGATCGATTTCACTGTTGACCAAGCGTCTTCCCTTGTCGGTC
Organism: Parabacteroides sp. merdae-related_45_40; assembly: GCF_001915675.1. NCBI lineage: Bacteria > Pseudomonadati > Bacteroidota > Bacteroidia > Bacteroidales > Tannerellaceae > Parabacteroides > Parabacteroides sp. merdae-related_45_40. Next base: position 7,208 of record NZ_MNQY01000127.1, read on the forward strand.
GGAGTTTGAAAGAGGTCAACTTCCGCCAACAATATGGAATAAACGTCGTTTCTATCATTCGAGGTGAACAACAAATCAATATACCAAAAGGTGAGGAACGCCTTTACCCTTTTGACAAGATCATAATTGTTGGAACAGATGAAGAATTGGATATCTTCCAAGGAATAATGCAAAAACAGGAAAAAGAACATAGAGATCGGTTGACACAAAGCACCAATAAAAATATAAAAATAGAGCAATTCAATATTGAACCGGGATCTCAGTTGATCGGTCAGTCAATTCAACAGTCTGGCATTCGGGAAAAGAACGCATGTCTAATCTTGGGTATCGAACGGGACGGGAGACCGATAATGAATCTTTCATCCCAAACAGTTTTCGAGGAAAACGATAGCGTATGGGTTGCCGGAGAATATCGTCAAATTGTCCAATTAAGCGAAGATTCAAGTTCCAATTAAGTTTGTTAGTCAAAGTACAAAATAAGTATTAAGCAGAAATTAAGGATTACGTTTACCTCTTTTAGGATACCAAAGCATAATCCCCGGACTGTATTATGACCTACATATGGTTGTTAAAAGCCGTCATATGCTTTTGGAGTTACAACAATATCCTCTTCTGTTGCGACAACGACTTTAGCATCTATAAAGTTATATCGTCTATTCAAATAATATCTTATATTTTCTTCTTGTCATATAAAGATAACAGGATTGTCGATTAGACCGCAAGTATAATGCAGAAACTGTCACAAGGTGGAATCAGTGGATTGAAATGGCAACACTCAAAATCGATTTGATAATCAGTCATGTTATAAATAACATTCAGATTCCAGACGGATCACTGAAAACAAAAGAAAAAGCAAGGGGATGTGTCAAAACTAAGGCACATCTTCTTTTTAACGAACAAGTTACAAATTAACAGTTCAAAGATTGAAAAATAAAGTTTTCAAACAATCTAAAGGAGGAAAAAGATATTGCTTTCTTTTCATTCAGACTTACTAATATTTATGTATAATATTCATCAGTTCTTTAGCATAAACCGTTTGTTTAAACTATAAGTACGCTGTAAATGGAGATCATCTCATTTACAGCGGATGAGATTTATTACAGTTATTCTAAAAATAGACGGATTTTAGATATTTATATCTCTATCAATAATGTTAAACTTATGGTTCTGAAATAGCTGAATCTTGAATTTTAACCATATAATGGAATATCATGAATAGATTTTGAACACATTTGAATAAAATTTCATCTTCTCATAATATCTAAAACATGTTACTTTGTCATAAAATTTTACCATAAAACATCTATAAATGGAAAAACTTGTATCACGAAGTCTTATGCTTATTCTAATCGGAATGGCCACAGCCCAAAATATACAGGCTGGGGAAAGAATGAGCATGCCAACTTCATTTAAAAAACAAACAACTGGTTTGTCTCATGTATCACAACAAACAATTTCTGTGAAAGGAAATGTCAGAGACCAGTCAGGAGAACCAATGGCCGGAGTCAATGTTATTGTAGAAGGGACTACCATCGGAACCATGACAGACAGTAATGGGAACTTTACTTTAAACGTGCCGTCTACTTCTATCAAAATCAAGTTCTCATATATTGGATATGAGGATCAGATTGTCTTGATTAAAAATAATCGCAATCTGAACATCACTTTAAATGAGAATTCCGAAATGTTGGACGAAGTCCAGATTATTGGATATGGAACACAAAAGAAAATTACAGTCACGGGGGCTGTATCTTCCGTTGGAACTAAAGATATTTTGAAATCACCTGTTCCAAATATTGCACAAGCATTGACTGGTAAAGTTCCTGGATTATCAACTATTCAATATTCCGGTCAACCTGGAGCTGATGATCCTGCTATATTCGTACGTGGTATAGGTTCCCTTGATGCTAAAAGAGCTGCACCATTAGTTATGGTCGATGGTGTCGAGCGCTCTTTTTTTCGTCTTGATCCCAACGAAATTGAAAATATAACCGTGCTGAAGGATGCTTCTGCAACAGCCGTATTTGGTGTTCGTGGGGCAAATGGGGTCATTTTAGTAACTACGAAACGAGGAGAAGAAGGTAAAGCTCAAATATCTGTATCGACATCAGCCAGTTTGCAAAAGCCGATCCGGCTTTATGAATATGCCAACAGTTATGACTACGCTGTTGCATTTAACGAGAAACTGACAAACGATGGAGCCAGTCCTGTATTTGGCGAGAAGATCTTGGATGCTTTCAAAAATCATACAGATCCTTTACTTTATCCGGATATGGACTGGATGGAACTTATCCTAAAACCAACATCTTTTCAGTCTCAGCATAACTTGAGCATATCAGGTGGAACCGACCGTGTACGTTATTTTACTTCTGTAGGTATTTTGACACAAGACGGTCTGTTTCGATCTTTCGATGCTGGATATAATTCTAATTTTACTTACAACAGATATAACTATCGTGCAAATCTAGACATCGATGTGACACGTTCCACTCTATTAAAAATCAATTTAGGAGGTCGTCTTGAAGATACTAAAGAACCTAATACTAAAAGCAACCTTTTTACATTCTTGACAAGAGTCACTCCGTTCGGAGGAGCCGGACTTTATGATGGTAAATGGATACATACAAGTCCGGATAACATCGGTTGGGACAAAGGAGCCTTGGAAAATGCCGATCCATTTGAATGTTTTTTCGGGAAAGGATATAACCAACGTATTTATAACGAAATCAATTTGGACCTTTCTTTGCAACAAAAGTTGGATTTTTTGACTAAAGGGCTATCTCTTAATATAAAAGGTTCTTATAATAGCGGCTATACACATAGGAAAAACCGTTACAAAGAAATCCCCTATTATACTGCGCATAGAGATCCGGAAACCAATGAATTATTCTTCCGAAAATTCCGTGAAGAAAGCCAGTTGTATTTTGAGGAATCTACTGATCGTGGACGAAATTGGTATTTGGAAGGTAGTTTGAACTATGATCGCAAATTTGGGAAACATCAAGTTGGTGCTTTGATTTTGTATAATCAGTGGCGTGACCAATATCCAGATCCAGCTCAATTCGACTATGTTAGTATTCCTCGCGGATATGTAGGTTTGGTCGGACGAGCTACCTATAATTTTGACAATCGTTATATGGTTGATTTTAACGTAGGTTATAATGGTTCGGAAAATTTTGCGCCAGGACATCGATATGGAATTTTTCCAGCTTTTTCTGCCGGCTGGATTCTTTCTGAAGAAAAGTTCATGAAAAATCAGTCTTTTATAAACTACTTAAAAATTAGAGGATCATATGGAATAGTCGGAAATGACCTGATGAATACTAAATCACGCTTTTTCTATTTGCCTGATGCTTACAATCCTCATGGAACAAGTTATAATTTCGGAGTGGACGTTTCTGGAAATCGTGACGGAGCAACCGAGTTACAAATGGGGAATCCTCTTGTCTCTTGGGAAAAAGCAGGAAAGCAAAACTACGGTTTGGATTTTTCAATATTGGATGAGCATTTATCTGGATCTTTTGATTATTTCATCGAGAAACGTCACGATATCCTTACAACACGCAATACAGCTCCGAATTTTATAGCTATAACAATGCCTGTTGTTAATATTGGCAAAGTTGATAACAAAGGATTCGAGTTGGTTCTGAAATGGAATCACTCCATAGGAGACTTTAAATACTGGATCAATGGAAACCTCTCATATGCAAAAAATAAAATTGTCTATAAGGATGAGATACCACACAAGTATCCTTGGTTATATGAAACAGGACAATCCGTTGGACAACCTTTCGGTTTTATCTTTGACGATTTTGTAACAGAAGCTGATCTTGAATCCGGGAAGCTTCCGGATCATAAGCTCGACCTAAAGCCTGGGGACGCCAAATATAAAGATTTGAATGGTGATAATATAATTGACGACAATGATCAGTGCCCCATTGGTAATCCTATATACCCGCAATTGACTGCAGGCATCACCGCTGGATTTGAATATAAAGGATTCGACTTCAGTATGCTTTGGGCAGGTAGCGGAAAGGTGTCACGCTTTATAAGTGCTGGGTTACGTGTTCCTTTCGGCGGTGGAAATTACGGGCTGTTACAATATATGATTGATGACCATTGGACACCGGAAACCGCAGAAACAGCTAAAACGCCTCGTTTTTCAGGTGCAGCGAATGCGAATAATTACACTCGAAATTCAACCCTTTGGCTAAAGGATGCTTCCTATATCCGTCTGAAAAATGTTCAAATCGGATATACGTTCAAGGGGGAGTGGATGAAAAAGATTCATTTGAAAAATATGCGTATTTACGCTTCTGGCGAAAATTTACTGACATTTGATCATTTGAAAATAGCAGATCCGGAAGCAACTGACGACAAACAGTTTCAATATCCTCTTCAGATGATTTTTAATATTGGTCTTAATCTTAATTTTTGATATTGTTGAATATGATACGAATAAATATTAAACATATATTTGTCCTTGCAGGATTTATCGGTTCTTTCCTGTCTTGTCAGGATTTAAAATTTGGAGATGACTTCTTAGAAAAAGCTCCTTCCAATGATGTCGATATCGATGTAATTTATTCTAATGCGCAATATGCACGGACAGCCCTTTGGAGTGCGTATGCCACATTGCATTATGGTCTGAACTTAGGTAATCAAGGTAATCAACTGATGGGCTCAGATCCTCTGGATTGCCTGACCGACCTTGTTTATTCCAATGTTTGGACTGATGGTGTATCAGGAGCTGCTATACATTATAATGGCACTTATTCTGCCGATTATGAAAATAATGGCTATTCATCCAAATACAGCTACTATCAAAGACCTTGTTGGTTAGGCATTCGTCGCGCATGGTTGTTTATTGAAAATGTAGACCGAGTTCCTGATATGAAAGAGGCTGAAAAACAACGTTTAAAAGCAGAAGCAAAAGTTATTATCGCTATGCACTATTGTGATTTGTTTCGCCATTATGGAGGGGTACCGATTGTGGATCATGCATACACAGCGAATGAAGATATGCAAAAAGAAAGAGGTACTGTACAGGAAACGCTTGATTTTATTGTAAATCTATTGGATGAGGCAGCAGATGTATTGCCTTGGGCTATGTCTGCTGCTGAAAACCGAGAATGGGAAGGACGATTAACAAAAGCATCGGCAATGGGGTTAAAGGCACGTATCCTATTGTTTGCTGCCAGCCCATTGTTTAACAGTTCAGAACCATATATGCCAGGTGAAGCAGCAGATAAACGTTTGATGTGGTTTGGAAGTTATAAACCTGAACTATGGACACAAGCATTGGCAGCTCATAAAGCATTTTTCGATGAATTGAATAAGAATGGACAATATGGTTTAGTCTATAAATCGGATCCCAGACAAGCGTTTCGTTCCGGTTATCTTGATCGGGGTACAGGAGAAGCAATCATTGCTACACATTATGGTTATACCGTACCTGATTATTGGACTTGGGGATGGAGCTATTATGAAACAGCCGGTGATGCCGGTACTGCCTGTGGGACACAGGAACTTGTTGATATGTTTCCAATGATAGATGGTTTACCTATCACAGAAAGTAAATTATATGATCCGAAACACCCGTATGAACAACGTGATCCCCGCTTATATGAAACAGTAGTTGTAAATGGAGACAAATATTATGGTGGTATTGCTGAAATATATGTAGGAGGTAAACATTATCAAGACTTTGAAGGATCATATGGAGCATTCATGTCCGGTTATCGCCCACGTAAATTCATCCTCGATGGTGGTGGTGGTCCTTTGTTTGAATGGCCTGCAGAGATATCCGGAAAAGTGGTTCAATGGCCTTATTTAAGATTACCTGAGTTGTATTTAGGATATGCTGAAGCTATTTGCCAGACAAACGGGGACATGACACTAGCTTATGAATGTGTCAATAAATTGCGTGATCGCGTTAATATCGGTCATTTGAAAGCAGGATTGAACAAAAAGGATTTTCTGGAAACACTGATGAACGAACGGGTTTGCGAATTTGCTTATGAAGAAGTCAGATGGTTTGATATGATTCGTTATAAGCGGGTGGATATCTTCCAAAAAACTCCACACCGAGTTGTTATTACTAAGGATCCGGAAACCAGCGAGTTCAAGTATGAATATAAATTATTCAAACCGGCTGAAAATGGAGAACTTAGACAATGGGCAAATCCTGGGAAATTCTCCCCTAAATGGTATTTAAGTGCATTTCCCAGTAATGAAATCAACAAATCGTACGGATTGATTCAAAATCCGGGATGGTGATGCTAACCAGTCATTAATACAAAATCAGAATAATAAAATGAGGAATAAATTAATAACCATCATATCACTACCTGTTTTATGCATTGCTTCTGTCTGGGCACAAGAAAAAACGACAGGATCTGATATGTTACAATTTGATGAAACGACCATTTCTGCTTCTACTGTCAGTGGGAAGGAATTGATGAAACGTTCGAATATTAATCCCGCCAATGCACTCTACGGGAAACTCAACGGATTGTTTATCCGCCAAAACGGAGAGTATGGGGATGGAGAAGGATATCCAAGCATGAATATCCGAGGAATCGGTTCGCTTAATAACAATTCGATACTTGTTTTTGTCGATGGTTTGGAGCGTGATATAAATTCACTGGTTCTGGAGGAAATTGAGGAAATAACGATCCTCAAAGATGCTGCTGCTTTGGCTCCATACGGAATTAGAGGAGCTAACGGGGTAATCTTGGTGAAAACCAAACGAGGGAAAAAAGGTAAAACTGACATTCATGTTTCCTATCAGCATAGCGTCACTACACCTGTACGATTACCCCAAATGGCTGATGCCGCCACTTATGCCGAAGCGGTTAATGAGGGTTTGGCAAACGAAGGTCTGGCTCCTAGATATACCCAACAAGAAATTGAAGCTTATAGAAGTGGAAAATATCCAACCTTATTCCCTAATGTAGACTGGTTTAATGAAACGTTACGGGATCATGGGCAGCGAGATCAAGTGAATTTCACTGCAAGCGGAGGATCCAACCGGATCAGATATTATTCGATGATTAATTTCATATCGGATAGAGGATTGTTAAAGAATACGGATCAAGGAAGCTATTCCACTCAGTTAGCCAATTCGATACTCAACGTACGTACAAACTTGGATATAGACATAACATCGTCTACCCGGGTAAAGGTTAATTTATCTGGTAAGCTGAAAGAAAAATATTCTCCTGGCAGTATTTCAGATGGAGTGCTCATGGAAACCCTATATGCTTTGCCTGCTAATGCATATCCTGTCAGGAGCCATAACGGTATTTGGGGGGGATCAAACATGTATCCGAAGAATCCGGTTGCCGAGTCATCATCGACAGGATATACCACATCTCATGCCCGTACATTATTAGCGGATCTGACATTGACACAAGATCTGGAAGCTTTGGCTCCAGGGTTGTCAGCAGAATTCCGTATTGGTTTTGATGCCTATTCAGAGACATGGGATGCTCGTTCAAAACAATATTTGTATGAGTCCAATATTGCGCATTTAGACAATAGTGGTATTCCAACCGATACGGTAAACACCCAATATGGAAAGGAGGAAAAACAGTTAGGATTCAACAGTTGGCTGAACAATCAGAACAGACATTCCAATATTCAATTTGCTTTGAATTATCAGAAAGATTTTTCCCAAAGCAATTTGTTCGCTTCTATTCGTTATAAGCAGGATAAAAATGTTTATCTCGGTCAATATAATACGTATATGCATCAAGACGTCATCGCTTCAGGCCATTATGGCTTATTGAACAAATACTATTTGGACTTTAGTATCGCTGCTTCAGGGACCAGTCGTTTACCAAAAGCCAATCGTTGGGGAGTATTTCCTGCAATTTCCGGAGCTTGGCTACTTAATAAAGAGTCTTTTTTGAACAATATCGATTGGTTAGACCTGCTTAAATTACGGCTTTCTTACGGATTAACAGGGAGCGATGACGTTTGGAAAAATATGGACAAATATCCTTTTGGAGGAGGTGGAGGTTTTGTTTTCGGTGATGACTTCATTGCAAATAGAGGCATTGCGGAAGGACAATTGCCAAGTTTGAATGCGACATTCGAAAAAAGTAGTAAAGCGAATATCGGAGTTGATATACGAATATTGGACTTGATAGACTTCAATGTAGAAAGCTATTACGATCATCGATATGATATTATGGTTGCAGATGGCAACATTACTTCCGGTTTCTTTGGAGCTACGGCTTCCAACTCTCCAAGTGGCATTGTTAATAATTATGGCGTGGAAGTCGGTATGAACGTAGGCAAGCAGATGAAGGATTTCTTTTTTAATGTCAATGCTCAACTGGCATTCGCTAGAAACAAGATTGTAAACATGAACGAGGCTTTTAAACCTTACGATTACTTGAAATCGACAGGCAGACGTTTAGGACAATTTTACGGGTTGGAAGCTATAGGGTTCTTCAAAGATCAGGCAGATATTAATAATAGTCCGATACAAACATTCTCAACCGTATATCCTGGAGACTTGAAATATAAAGATCAGAATGGTGATAATCGAATAGATGAATTGGATGTGGTACCGATGGGATATAATACGATCTGCCCAGAATTATTCTATTCAATGGGATTCGATTTCGAATATAAAGGATTAGGAATCAATGCTCAGTTTCAAGGTGCCGGCCATTATACTATACAACGAAGCCTAAGTTGCTTTTATGCTCCCCTAATGAATAATCAGACTATTTCAGAACATTATCTGGAAAATTGCTGGAGATCAGGAAAAGACAATACAGATGCTATATACCCGCGTCTTACAACGACAGAAAGTGCAAATAACTATCGTGGAAATTCCGTATTCATGAAAAATATTTCTTTTTTAAAACTACGCTCAGCAGAAATTTATTACAAGTTGCCTGAAAGTTGTATAAAGCCTTTACGCTTACGTGAATTCAAGTTGTTTGCTAAAGGTATGGACCTCTTTTCCATAGACAACGTAAATGAAACAGATCCGGAAGTAATTTGGTCTACTTACCCTGCGCAACGTTCTGTGCATTTTGGTTTTGATCTCGCATTCTAATGTTTATCATAAAAATAAAAAAGATGAAAAATAAATTATTGATATTTAGCATATTGATTCTTTGTACCAGTTCTTGTAATTATCTGGAATATGATGAATCGGATTTCTTGGAAAAAGATGCAGTATTCTCTAGTTTCCAATATACCCGGGATTTCCTAACTAATATATACTCTTATGTTCCTGCCGCATTTGGTACGATTGGTGGAGATGCATTACGTTCTGCAGCATGTGACGAAGCTGTTTATGTTGACAAACTGTCACCTGTACATAGTTTCAACAATGGTGCCTGGAGTGCTATTAATACTTTGGATGATCGATGGAATTATTTTAGGGGGATACGAGCTGTGAATATGTTTCTTCAAGAAGTTGAAGGACAGGAATTCGATGAATTGAAGCATAACGAAGATTATGAGGATATCATGGCACAGTTCAAGTATTATCCATACGAGGCAAGATTCTTACGTGCCTATTTTTATTTTGAATTGGCTAAACGTTATGGTGATATTCCTCTTATTACGACTTTGCTTTCTGAAGAAGAAGCCAACATGCAAAAAAGGACGTCATTCGATGAGGTTATTCAGTTTATCGTAGATGAATGTGACGCGATTGCTCCTCATTTACCTATCAGTTACAAAGAACTGATAAAAAGCGAAACAGGGCGTGCAACAAGAGGCGCAGCAATGGCTTTGAAATCAAGAGCTTTACTATATTCAGCAAGTCCATTGTTCAATAAGTCCGGCAATATAGACAAGTGGAAGTCTGCTGCACGTGCCGCTGCAGATGTCATCGAAAAAGCTTGGGATTTCGGTTACATGCCGTTACCGGATTTATGGAGTCTTTGGAATAATAACTATTCTAATAATAATGAACTTATTTTTGGAGTAATGCAACGGGAAGATAACTGGTTTGAACGGGTTAACTTTCCTATAGGTATCGAAGGTGGTGGTAATACGGGACATTGCCCAACAGAAAACTTAGTCGAATCGTATGAAATGCAGGCAAGTGGATTGCCGGTTGCACCTGATGCAGGCTATGAACATATGGATCCAAGCTATGATTCACAGAATCCATATGAAGGAAGGGATCCCCGTATGTATGAATTGGTGGCCCAAAACGGAGCTTGGTGGGTATATGATGAGCAAGTAGAATGTTGGTACGGAGGAAGAAGTGGAAAGCCACAAAAAAATGCAACGGTTACAGGATACTACTTAAGAAAATATGTAGACGGAAGCACCAGTTTGAAAAGCGAATTCGTGACAAGCAAACGACATGTATGGAATATTATGCGTTACAGCGAGATCTTGTTAAATTTTGCGGAAGCTATGGTTGAAGCATATGGAGACCCTAACTATAAAGATGGATATCCGATGTCGGCTAAAGAAGCTGTAGATATTGTAAGAAGCCGTGTACATGTGGACATGCCACCATTTCCAAATAATCTGACTTTAAATGAGTTTAAAGCCAAGTTAAGAAATGAACGTAGAGTCGAACTTTCATTTGAAGATCATCGTTTTTGGGATATTCGCCGTTGGAAGATTGCAGATCAGACAACAGACATATATGGAGTTGACATTACAAAAAAAGAAGATGGCTCATTCAGTTACAAAAAAGTTTTGGTAGAGAAAAGAATATTTAAAGACTGTATGTATCTGTATCCGATTCCACAATCGGAGAGGTATATTAATCCGGAATTGGAACAAAATCCAGGATGGTGAACCGTATCCCGGCGGAAATAATCCGCCGGGAGTTTAAATTATAAACAAATGAAACAAGTAGACATTTTTAAGCAAAAAATATTTACCGGAGACAAAAAACAAATGCTATTTTTCTGGAAGGCAATCAAAAATATGAACAAATATATATCTGTTTTTCTGATTTTTTTTCTTAATGCCTGTATTTCACCATCAGGATATTTATCATCCGATAATTCTACTTCATATTATTTTGATGCAACAAACGGAAGTGATGATAACAATGGAACATCTCCAGATAAAGCTTGGAAAAATTTAGCAAAGACTCGAGGTCTGAAACTCTCCCCAGGAGACAAGATTCTTCTCAAAAAAGGGGAGACATTTATCGGAGAACTTTATTTGAATGGGACAGGAACAGCGGAAGCTCCCATAATCATTGATGGATATGGAGATAAGGGACATGATCCTTGTATCATAGGATATGATCAGTCTCCTTATGCCGTGTATGTCTATAACTCTTCTCAAATTACCATACAAAATTTGGAGATAGTTAATACCGGAAAGGATAGATTACCTGGTAGGACCGGTGTAAAAGTTCATTTGGAAAACTATGGTACAGCTCGTTCGATCACGTTAAGAAATCTGTATATTCATGATGTGAACGGTAGTCTCGTAAAAAAGCAAGGTGGAGGATCGGGGATATATATTGTGAATGAAGGAGAGAAACCGAGTATCTTTGACGGACTGACAATAGAGAATTGTATTATTCGTCGTTGTGAGCGGAACGGAATAATTTGGTGGGGATATGTAACACGTGACTTTTGGCATCCGAATCGTCATGTTGTTGTACGAAACAATCTTATCGAAGGAGTTCCAGGAGATGGTATCGTTCCTATAGGATGCGATAGTGCTGTAATTGAGTATAATCGAATCAAAAATTGTCCGGACCTGTTACCTGATGGAGAATTTGCTGCTGGAATTTGGCCGTGGAGTTGTGACAACACACTCATACAGTTCAATGAAGTTTCCGATCATAAGGCTCCTGGCGATGCTCAAGGGTTTGATTCAGATAATAATTGTAACAATACTATTATTCAATATAATTACAGCCATGACAATGAAGGAGGCTTTCTGCTGATTTGTAATACCGGAGAAACAGGAATGCCAGAAAATATTGGAACAAATAACACGCTGATACAGGGTAATATCAGCATAAACGACGGAAATAGAACGAAGAAAATAGGAACAGGATTTTTTTCTCCGAGTATTCATATTTCAGGACCGGCTAAAGGCAGTACACTTCGGCATAATATCATTCATGTGACCAAGAAAGTCAATTCCGACGTACAGCGATGTTTGTTAAGCGCAACACAATCTTATGGAGATGCAGACAGTACAACAGTATGTGAGAACCTGTTTTATGTGGCAGAAAACAGCTGTTTCTTGCTTGGAAATTCAACAAATAATTTTTTTAAAGATAATTGTTACCTTGGAAATATCAAAAATATACCTGAAGACGAAGGGGCAACATATGAAAATAAAACATATAGCAATATGATAAAAAATGATCTGTCAGGGGTTGAATCGCTCAAGCCATTTCTTCATTCAGTCAATACTCCTACCGGAGAGTTACAGATTGTCGACAGTGATGCTATAAACTCGTTTTTTAGTAAATAAATAGTCAAAATAAAAAATATATAAATTCAAAATTGGATTATGTGGAAACTTTAAATTACTTTAGTATCAAAAAATGCTTGGGGCTTGCGTAAATAAAGAAAATCAAAAGATACAGGTTGCTATGTATTTAATAATGTATTAGAAATCTTTGTTTTATGAGTAAAATTTTAATACTATTATTATACTTATTTTTTATAACTTTTTGTGCCTATCCGGCATGGAATGATTATAATGTACGGGCGATCAACAATATAGAAGGTCTCCCTGATAAACATGTTAATCAAATTCTTCAAGACAGTGACGGATTTATGTGGTTTGCCACAAACAATGGTCTCTGTCGCTATGACGGATATGAGTTTAAGACATACAAGTCATCAAGCCAATTTCCGGAATTGCTGCAAAGTAATATTGTAAATGCAATTGTTGAAGACATTGATCATAACTTGTGGATCGGGACTGAACAAGGGTTACACTTTTTGGATAAATCGACCGACAAGATTGTTTGTATCAGCAATGACAGTCTTCCTAACTCTTTTATACATTCTTTGCTGATCTCTCGTGACAGTACGTTATGGGTAGGAACACAAGTTGGACTTTTAAAATATAATAGACAAACCGGTTCTTTTTTCCAATATAAAAATCGTCCCAATGATGAAACATCCATAGCAGGAAATTCAATTCACGCATTACTGGAAGACAAATCAGGAGATATTTGGGTGGGAACATTTGATAATGGAATATGCCGTTTTGATGTGAAAAAACAACGTTTTTACCAATATCCTGAAGTAACCGTTTTGAATAGAACCAATTTTTTATTGCAAGACACAGCTGAAAACATTTGGATATGCAACTGGGGTAATGGTGTATCCAAAATGAACAATCGGGAAACTTCTAAACACGCCCGATATACTCAGTTCGGGTATGAGACTGATTATGAGTGCATTTTTAAATGTTTACAGCAACTTCCGGACAAAAACATTTTAGTAGGGACTAATCAAGGGCTATATAGGATAGATAATAACAATAAACTGATACCAATTAATACCGATGTTTATTCGTCTGGTTTTATTTCCAACGAGGATATTAATGATCTATTCATTGACAATCAAAAGAATATTTGGATAGCAACAGCAAATTCAGGTGTTTATATCGCGTATAAAGAAAAAAAGATCTTTACCAATTACCCGATGAAATCTTCATTGGAGCCATATCAAAACTTAAAAGTGAATGCGTTGTATGAATGGAATAAAAATGTTTTATTACTTGGAGTCGATAAAATCGGGTTTTCCTTTTATGACAAAAAAGTGGGAAAAAATACCGGTTATAAAGAAATATCAAAATATAATGAACTATTTAACCAATGGCCTGGAAATGTGCAATTTATATTCAAACATCCGTCTAAAAAGGAATTATGGTTTGGTACACAATTTGGCGGATTGATAATTTGTCAGTTAAAAGATAGAGAAATCTCGTCCTGCCAGTATTATCTTCATCATTTAGGAAAAACAAAAATCGGAAGTTGTATTAATTCTATCATAAGTGACAAGGATGGCAATATTTGGATCGGCTCTGATGAGGGACTAAATATTATTACGACTAATAATGATACACTTTCTTATGATACTTATAACCGCATACAGTGTATTTATCAGGATCACACAGGTACAGTATGGCTCGGAACTTACTTTGATGGGCTATACAGTCTGGCATCAGGATCCAATGTGCATAAACTGTCTTTTAAAACTTATAACAGTAAAAACAAACTGCTTGTTGCTGATGAGATCATGTGTATCTATGAGGATAAAATGGGGAACCTTTGGATTGGAACAAATGGTTATGGCTTACAGAAGTATAACCAAGAAAAAGACTGGTTTGAACCGGCTCCTAATATACAGGAAATACCTAGCGATATCGTTTTTAATATAACGGAAGTGAACGGAACTCTTGTCTTAGGAACTAATAAGGGGGTGGTGTTGTATAACAGTCAGACTCATAAATCACTTATTTTTGATGATAGAGATGGAATGTTGGATAAAAGCTGTTTAAAAAATTCAATGTTCAATGACAAGAAAGGACAGATCTATTACGGAACCCCTAGTGGTTTCTGCATATTTCATCCAAACTTGGTGAACTATGACTCAACCCATACTCCAACTATCATTAGTGATTTTAAGATTTTCCACAAATCTTTTGATGAACTGCCGAATAAGAAGAAAAAACAGTTATCTGGAAAAACTCATCCACTCTACTCTAAAAACATTACTCTGACTTCTTCTGATAATAATATCGGGATCAAATTTGCCGCACTTTCTTATGTACATCCTGAAAAGAAAAAATATGCTTACAAATTGGAGGGATTTGACAAAGATTGGATCTACACGGATGCGACATCACGAACAGCATTCTACACCAACTTACCTTCAGGTGAATATCGTTTTTTAGTCAAGACATTGAATGAAGGTAGAGTGGAAAATGAAAATTATGAAGAATTCGGCATAAAAGTGCTTCCTCCTTTTTACAAAACGAATTTGGCTTTGGTATGTTATCTGTTTTTGATAACTATTTCAGGTTATGTTTTTTATCGTTTTCAAAATTATAGGTATAAATTGAAAGAAGCTGTGAAGGTCGAACAAATAGAGAGAATAAAAGCGGAAGAATTACATCAATCCAAGTTCAAATTTTTTGCCAATATCTCTCATGAATTCTTGACGCCGTTATCTATTATCAGTTGCTCCATTGAGGAGCTTAAGCGTATGTATAATATTGATAATAAAATATTAAAAGCGGCCCAGTCGAATACGATCAGACTTAATAGGTTGATTGAAGAGATTCTTGATTTTCAAAAACTGGAAAACAATAAATTAAAACTCAACATATCTTATGGAGATATAAGTTCTTTTGTCTGTAATCTTTGTCAAGAGAACTTTGCTTTATTAGCAAAGAATAAAAATGTCAGCTTATGTATGCAGTCGGAACCTGAACATATCGCTGCTTGGTTTGACACGAATAAAATCGATAAAATTTTATATAATTTACTTTCTAACGCAACAAAGTTCAGCTATCAGGATGGTAGGGGAAAAATAGAGATTCTCCTTAAAGCAGAGGATCAGGAAAGTGAATTTCAGTATAAAACATTACTTATTAAAATCAGAAATATAGGAAAAGGTATTGCAACCGATGAATTACCTTATATATTTAATCGTTTTTATGAAAACAGTTTTAAACAATTGGGCCTTAAAGGGAATGGCATAGGACTAGCATTAACTAAAAGTCTTGTCGAATTGCACAAAGGAACGATTAGTGTAACTAGTGAACTGGAAGAATGGACAGAATTTACAATCAGAATACCTATCAACAAAACAAGCTATAGCAACGAACAAATAAATGAAACGATAGAACATCGTTTCATTGTAAACGACTCGCCTGAAGGAGCAGCCATCCAACAATCACAGTCCAATTCTGAAATTCAAAAATCTTCAAAACAGAATTCCGTTTTGGTTATTGAAGATGATCAAGACTTGCGAGATTCACTTCAGCGTTTGTTACAAGAAAAGTATACGATATCAATGGCCGCTAATGGGGAGGAAGGACTGAAACTTGTACAAGAAATTAAGCCTGATCTGATTCTTAGTGATGTCATGATGCCTATCATGGATGGATTCGAACTATGTAAACAACTCAAGAGAAAGAAAGAGACAAGCTGTATTCCGATTATACTTCTTACGGCAAAAATAAATGATAAAGACTATTTGGAAGGATTGAACTGCGGCGCAGATGCATATATAACCAAACCATTTAATTTTAACGTGTTACAAGCAAATATAGACATGGTCATCTCTAATAGAAAAAGGGTTATAGATAGCTTTAAATCCAACCCTTTGACACAGAATATAGATATTACGATCTCATCATACGATGAAAAGTTTTTGAAAGAGGCCATGGATATTGTCAAAAAGAATATGGAAAATCCCGAGTTTGATGTCAAACATTTTTGTGAAATTATGCAAGTGTCCAATTCTATGTTATACCGCAAGTTGAAGTCTTTGGCAAATATGTCTCCTAATGAATTTATCCGTAGTATACGTTTGAATACAGCAAAAGAACTCATTAAACAAAGAAGGGGTAATGTTTCAGACATTGCCTATTTGGTAGGTTTTAAAGATGCACATTATTTCAGTGTTTGTTTCAAGAAAGAATTTAACATGACACCAGGAGAATATATGGAAACTATATGTTCTTAGCTTTTGGGAAAAAATAAAAAGAAGTATTCTTAAAGTCTATTTAAACACAAAAGTTTCATCCATACACCTCAAAAATTTCCACAAAAAGTTTTTGTGGAATAATTTATTCTTGTATTTTTGTACTATAATAGTAGTACAATATTAATATAGAATAATATAAAATCATATGATCAAGTTTTTATTAGATTACTCTAGCGGTATACCGATATACCGCCAGATCATTGATCAAATCAGGTTTGGCATAGCATCCGGGCAACTTAAGTTGGGAGAACAGCTTCCTACGGTCAGAGCACTTGCCGTAGAGTTAAAGGTAAACCTAAACACGGTATCCAAAGCTTATAAAGAATTGGAGATCAAGAATATTTTGGAAACTCAGCAAGGAACCGGAACGTTTATTAGCAAAACAGATCATGTAGTACCGGAAAAAGAACGGGAAGACAAGTTAAAAGAAATTTGTACACAATTTTCTTCCGTTGTACTGAGTTACGGTTTCAGCCTAAATGAGGTTATTCGAGAATTAAAGAATATCGAAACTTCTAAAAAACAATGAATATGACAACAAATGTAATTAACAAGGGTTGGTTCAATCCCATATCCCTTTCCGTATTGCTGATACTGGTTATCGTATCAGCCGTTTTGTATGTTTCGAAGATTATAAACATACCGGTATTCATCCTCTTGCTTCTTCTTTCCGGGTTGGTGGCTTCTGCAATCCGCATAGCCGACCAATGGGAACGGGCGGTAGTCCTTCGTATGGGGAAATACAACGGTTTGAAAGGTCCCGGCCCCTTTATGATTATCCCGGTTATAGGACAGTGTGTCGACTTATATTGACCAGCGTGTACGGGTAAGTGCATTTAAGGCCGAACAAACTCTAACCAAAGATACGGTTCCGGTAAATGTGGATGCAGTCGTATATTGGACCGTCTGGGACGTGGAAAAAGCTGCATTGGAAGTACAGGAGTACCAAAAAGCGATCGAACATATCACACAGACTGGTCTAAGAGATACCATCGGTAAGCACGAACTGTCGGATCTCTTGCAGGAACGCGATAAGATAGCTGAGGATTTGCAACAGGTCTTAGACAGAAATACGAATCCGTGGGGCATCACATGCCAGACTGTCGGTATCAAAGATATCGCTATTCCGCAAGACCTGGCCGAAGCAATGAGCAAAGAGGCCCAAGCCGAACGTGAAAGAAGAGCTCGTGTCATCTTGGGAACGGCAGAAACGGAAATCGCAGAAAAGTTCGAACAAGCCAGTAAAAAATATACCGATAATCCTGTGGCATTACATCTCAGAGGGATGAATATGCTGTTCGAAGGCTTAAAAGAAAAAGGATCAATGGTTATCGTACCGAGTTCGGCACTCGACACCATGAACTTAGGGGCTATGGGAGGCTTGGTTTCATTGGCTAAGAACAACGAGACACCGAAATAAACTATTTTCTAATAACAAAAAATTACCATTTATGAAAATACACAAACAAGGGATTACTTTTGTTCTCCTTCTATTAGTCTTCACAAGTTGTTCACGAAAACCATCGCTGCAATGGATTCCCTTCAGTTGGGAAGGTGATACAATTTCGGGGATATACATTGAAAAAGCTTTTCTAAATGTTCCGGTAAAAATAGAGAATTTACCCTACGAATTCACAATGCAGTTTGATTTAGGAACATATAATTCTGTCTTTTACGGGAATACTTTTGCTCCTTATCTCAAAGAAGCCCCATCTTTAATGAACAAAAAAGATTCAACCGGGATGTATAAGAATGTCAACCTGCAAATAGGGACAGTGGAGTTTAGCAATGCCAATATCGGATTCATGCAGAATTTCGGAAATGAAATCCCTAAAGATTCACTTCATTCAAATACACCCAAGCATATTGGAACGATCGCATCCGACATGGTGCAAGATAAAGTCTTAATCATTAATTACAAATCAAACAAGCTTGCAATCACAGACTTTTTACCGGCTGAATACGAAAATCTGCCGGCTGAAGAATTTGAATCAGAATATGGGGTAATAAAATTGCCTTTACGGATTAATGGAAAAACATGTAAAGTATTGTTCGATACAGGTTCAAGCCCTTTCCAGTTAATAACGACACAAGAAAGAGCTTGGAGCGTATCAGACCTTACTATTGTCGACTCTCTAAGCGGTCCTTTATGGTGGGGACAAGAAATAACATTTTATGGCTTTAATGTAACCAAACCGATCGAGTTCGGCGGAAAAGCCTTGAACAATTCGAAAGTCTACTACGCCAAAGACGGCCTTTGGGATAGTATTTATAGTTCCCTCGATGTCTGGGGAATAACCGGAAATGCTTATTTCTTTGAAAACACCGTGATTATCGATTACAAAAACAAACTATTCAGGATAAAATAAAAATTCGACCCCATACTTCTTCATTCAGATGCAAGCGTAAGTTGTTTTCTACATTGCCGTATATATTCCCGACAACGTCGAAAACAACTTACACTTGCATCAAAACAAAAACACATTGCCATCTTACATCAAACCTTTGCCAGAGCTTGGTCTAGGTCATCAATGATATCATCGATATATTCAGTACCTATACTCAGGCGCACAATGGAAGGCGTGATATGCTGTCCGGCCAGCTCTTCCGGAGTCATTTGAGAATGGGTAGTCGTATACGGATGGATCACCAGGCTCTTCACATCAGCCACATTGGCAAGAAGGGAGAATATTTCGAGCGAATCGATAAACTTCCAGGCTGCTACCTGTCCGCCTTCAATCTCGAAAGTGAAAATACTTCCGGCACCTTTCGGGAAATACTTTTTATAAAGTTCATGGTCTGGATGGTCTGGAAGAGCCGGATGGTTCACTTTGGTTACTTTCGGGTGTTTGGATAAATACTCGACGACTTTCAGAGCATTGGCAACATGACGCTCCACGCGGAGAGACAATGTTTCCAGACCTTGCAGCAAGATAAAAGCATTGAAAGGCGAGATCGTAGCTCCTGTATCACGCAGAATGACAGCCCGGATGCGGGTGACGAAAGCTGCCGAACCTGCCACGTCGGCAAAGACCGCTCCATGATAACTTGGGTCCGGTGTGCCCAAGGTCGGGAACTTATCGGAATTTGCTTTCCAATCGAAATTGCCACTGTCCACAATCACTCCTCCCAAGCTCGATCCATGTCCGCCGATAAATTTGGTGGCGGAATGAACAACAATATCGGCCCCGTGCTCGATCGGACGGATCAGGTACGGTGTACCGAACGTATTATCCACTATCAACGGAATATTATGACGATGGGCCACCTCCGCCACAGCATCGATATTGGTAACATCAGAATTGGGATTACCGAACGTTTCGACATACACCGCTTTCGTATTCTCCCGAATAGCCGCCTCCAACGCCTGCAAGTCATTGACATTTACAATCGTGTGGGTAATGCCCTGAGCCGCTAACGTATGCGTAATCAGGTTGAAGGAACCGCCATAGAGATTATCGGCAGCCACAATATGGTCGCCCACTCCAAGTATATTCTGCAAGGCATATGTCACGGCCGCCGCACCGGAAGCCACCGCCAGACCAGCCACTCCCCCTTCGAGAGCAGCGACACGCGCTTCGAAAACTCCCTGTGTCGAATTGGTCAGACGACCATAAATATTCCCAGCATCACGAAGGCCGAAACGGTCTGCCGCATGTTGTGAATCATGAAATACATAAGATGTTGTCTGATAAATAGGGACGGCACGAGCATCTGTTGCGGGATCGGCCTGTTCTTGCCCTACATGAACCTGTAATGTCTCGAAATGTAATTTCTTTGTTGCCATAGTCGTATTATTTTAAATTGTTCTTCTTGCTCATTTTCCAGCAAAACTATAGCAGACAGAGATATCAGACAAGATATATGGAAAATACAGAAAATAACGCTATTTTTACGGTCGTCAACAGAACGCATAAACTGTATCAGGATCGAAAAAAGGATTCTGATAGAATTTTATTCTTATGAACACACTTGAGAAATTAGACAAAGTAGACTTGCAGATCCTCCGTACCCTGCAATCGAATGCCCGGCTCACCACAAAAGAGCTCGCCGCGAGTGTCAGCCTCTCGTCGACACCCGTATTCGAACGCCTGAAACGCCTCGAAAACGGAGGATATATAAAGAAGTACATTGCCGTGCTGGACGCCGAAAAGCTAAACCAGGGCTTCGTGGTCTTTTGCAGTGTCAAGTTGAGGAGACTGAACAAAGAGATTGCGGCAGAGTTCACAAGAATCATACAGGAAATTCCGCAAGTCACAGAATGCTACAATATATCGGGAAGTTACGACTACCTGCTGAAGATCCATGCACCGAATATGAAGTATTACCAGGAGTTTATCTTGAACGTGTTAGGCACGATCGACAGCCTCGGATCGCTCGAAAGCACCTTTGTGATGGACGAGGTAAAGCATGAATACGGAATCCATATTTAAACGCCGCCCCGTCCCTATCTTACATTTATTACTTCAATGCATAAATCCGCTGGATGATGTCCACAACCTTCATGCCTTCCAATACGTTGGTCGTAATACATTCCGAACTTGCACCAGAAAGGACACGGACCACATTGCGGATCACGAAATTATGGTTCTGGGCGGAACCTTTATAAGGGCCGTAGTCATTTCCCGGATTCGTCGGCGCCAGTTCCGGCATTTCATAATCTTTGATATGGCAGTATTCGACTTCGTTCATATACTGTCCGCCGATTTTCACGCTTCCGTTCTCCGCAACAATCAGCATACTGCTTTCCATGTTCCTGTTCCAGACAGAAGTGGAATAGCTCAGGCTCCCCATCCCGCCGTTCACGAAGTTGAAATTCACAAGGCCCGAATCTTCAAAAGCCGTAAGTCCGGCATGGTTGAAATCGGCAAAGCGAGCCTGGATATTGCAGATATCCCCGAAAAGCCAGTACATAATGTCGATGAAATGGGAGAACTGGGTAAAAAGCGTCCCTCCGTCCAAAGCAGCATCGCCATGCCAGCCACCGGGTTTATAATAGCGCTCGTCACGGTTCCAATAACAATTCAACTGGACCATATAGATCTTGCCTAACCTACCCGAATCCACCATCTCCTTGATCCAGACGGAAGGAGGAGAATAACGGTTTTGCATGACGCAGAACACCTGTTTACGGTATTTCAGCGAAGCATAGACCACCTTCTCGGCATCGGCAAGCGTCAGTGCCATCGGCTTCTCGATCACGACGTTGCAACCGGTTTCGACAGCCTGAATGGCCATTGCTGCATGCAAGCCGTTCGGGGTACAAACATTTACGACATCTATGGAAATTCCGCTCTGCAATAGCTCCATCAGGGAAGAGAAAAACGGGACATCGTATGCCTCAATACCCAATTCCTCACGAGGACGAATATCACAAAGGGCCACCAATTCGGCTCCCGGATCACGTGTCACCATCTCGGCATGACGTTTGCCGATATGGCCACAACCGATAACTGCAAATTTTATCTTTTTATCCATAAGCATTCGATGGGGGTGTGTCAAAATCTCCTTGTCCCCGCGCCTGACGCGGAGCCGCAAAAGGACAGACCTTTTCAATCAGATTTTTATAAGGTCGGTTTTAATGCTATCCCGCGTCAAGTGCGGGAACAGGATAGTTTCGCCCCCCCCCCTTTTTTAGAGTTTCTGTTATATATTGCTGTTGTCCGAGGGACATTTCCGTATGAATAGGCAGGGAAAGGACGGATTCGCACAAACGGGTGGAGACGTCCAAATTACCAGATACACGGGAGATATGCCGGTAAGCTTCCTGATGATGCACTGGTACAGGATAATAGATCATGGAAGGGATTCCCTGTTCTTTCAACAGGCATTGAAGGACATTCCGCCTGCCGTCTTTTACCTGGACCGTATATTGGTGATAGACATGAGTCGAAAATATCGATCTCGCAGGGAGAACCAACGAATCGCAGGAGGACAAAGCTTCATCATACCGAGAGGCAACTTGCCGACGGGTTTCCGTGAACTCCTCCAGATGCTTCAACTTCACATCCAGCACAGCAGCTTGCAACGTGTCCAGACGGGAGTTGCATCCGATCCGCCTATGGTGGTATTTGCATTCCTGGCCATGATTGGCAATCATGCGGATACGGGCAGCCAACGCCTCGTCGGAAGTCATCAACGCCCCCCCATCGCCATAGCAGGCCAACGGCTTGGATGGAAAAAAAGATGTCGTCCCGATATGTCCGATCGTCCCGGCCTTTCGTACCCGCCCGTCGGAAAAGATATAATCGGCACCAACAGATTGAGCGTTATCTTCCACTACATACAGATGATAGACATCTGCCAAAGTCATGATCGGCTCCATATCGCAGGCTTGTCCGAACAGGTGGACGGCCACGACCGCCTTTGTCCGTTCCGAAACAGCCGCTTCTATTTTCCGGGGATCGATATTAAAGGTACAGGGATCGACATCCACCAACACGGGCGTCAACCCTAACAAAGCGACAACCTCGGCTGCCGCTATATAAGTAAATGCCGGCAGAATCACCTCATCGCCAGGCTGAAGCTCCAATGCCATCAGAGCAATCTGCAAAGCGTCCGTCCCGTTAGCACAAGGAATCACGTATGGAACCTGAAGATAATCAGCCAAATGCCCGGCAAAGAATTTCACCTGCGGACCATTGATAAAAGCACAACTGTCGATCACCGCCTGCATGGCCTCATCAATCTCCTCTTTGAACCGGAGATATTGTCCATGCAAGTCGACCATCTGTATCTGTTCTTCCAACATTATATTATCTGTTTTCCGATTAATTAATCCTTCGTCACTACAACGAAGGATTAACCAGATTATTTCACTTCGCTGCCCGGTTTTACCTCTTTTTCAGGAGTGATGACAGCCAGTTTGCCGTCGAAGTTTTCTGCGGAAAGGATCATTCCTTCGGAAACGAGACCTTTCAACTTGCGCGGAGCCAGATTGGCAATGAAGCAAACCTGCTTGCCCACAAGGTCTTCCGGCTTGTAATGCTGGGCGATACCCGAAACGATCGTACGTTTTTCCAGACCGTCATCGATACGGAACTGCAACAACTTGTCCGCCTTAGGCACTTTCGTACATTCCAACACGGTCCCGACACGGATATCCAGCTTCATGAAGTCATCGAACTCGATATTCTCACGGATGGGTTTCGCCCTGTAGTTGGCTTCCTCGTTTGCTTTCTTCGTGTCCAACAGCTTTTGCACCTGTGCTTCGATCACGCTGTCTTCGATCTTCTCGAACAGCAGTTCCGATTTGCCCAACTGATGGCCGGCTTCCAACAGATCGGTCGATCCCAGACGGTTCCAGCCTAACGGTTCCACATTCAGCATCTTGTTCAGTTTCTCCATGCTGAACGGCAGGAACGGTTCGAAAGCGATTGCCAAATTTGCCGTGATCTGCAAAGCGATGTTCATGATCGTGGCGACACGCGCCATATCGGTCTTTGCTAATTTCCAAGGTTCAGTGTCAGCCAGGTATTTGTTTCCGATACGAGCCAAGTTCATCGCTTCTTTCTGGGCGTCACGGAAATGGTAGGTATCCAGCAGACGTTCCACGTCGGCCTTTACATTCGCGAAATCGGTCAATGTCTGACGGTCATAATCGGTCAGCTCACCGGCAGCCGGCACCTTACCTTCGAAATACTTTTCGGTAAGCACCAAAGCACGGTTGACAAAGTTACCTAAGATGGCAACCAACTCATTGTTATTGCGTGCCTGAAAATCTTTCCAGGTGAAATCGTTGTCTTTTGTTTCCGGAGCATTGGCCGTCAAAACATAGCGCAACACATCCTGCTTGCCCGGCATATCCACCAGATATTCGTTCAACCAGACAGCCCAGTTGCGGGAAGTGGAGATTTTGTCGCCTTCCAGGTTAAGAAACTCATTGGCCGGCACATTCTCCGGCAGGTTATAAGAACCTTCGGCTTTCAGCATGGCCGGGAACACGATACAGTGGAACACGATATTATCCTTACCGATGAAATGTACCATCTTGGTTTCAGGATCTTTCCACCAGGTTTCCCAACTTTCGGGGAGCAGTTCTTTCGTATTGGAGATATATCCGATAGGCGCATCGAACCAGACATACAGCACCTTCCCTTCCGCACCTTCCACCGGCACGGGAATCCCCCAATCAAGATCGCGGCTTACGGCACGAGGCTGCAATCCCATATCCAGCCAACTCTTGCACTGTCCGTATACGTTCGGTTTCCATTCCTTATGTCCTTCCAGTATCCACTGGCGCAGGAACGGTTCCCATTTGTCCAAAGGCAGATACCAGTGTTTGGTCTCTTTCATCACCGGCTGGCTACCACTGATAGCGGATTTCGGGTTGATCAGGTCCGTCGGGCTCAAAGATGTACCGCAGGCTTCGCACTGGTCGCCATAGGCTTTTTCATTGCCGCAATGCGGGCAAGTCCCGGTTATATAACGGTCGGCAAGGAACTGTTTTGCTTCCTCGTCGTAATACTGTTCGCTCGTTTTCTCGATAAACTCTCCTTTATCGTATAAGGTACGGAAGAAATCCGACGCCACCTGGCGATGTGTAGCCGAAGTCGTACGGGAATAGATATCGAACGAAATACCAAACTCCTCAAAAGACTTCTTGATAATACCATGATAACGGTCCACCACATCCTGCGGCGTAATCCCTTCTTTCTTCGCTCTCAGCGTGATAGGCACCCCATGTTCATCCGATCCACCGATCATCAAAACTTCTTCTCCCTTCAGGCGAAGATAGCGTGCATAAATATCAGCAGGCACATACACCCCGGCCAAATGTCCGATATGCACCGGCCCGTTCGCATACGGCAACGCCGTAGTTATCAGCGTTCTCTTAAACTGTTTTTCCATACCTTGTGTTCTCTTTTTGAGAGGCAAAGGTACACATTTATTGCTTAACCTAAAAAGAAAGGAATATCATTAGTTGTTATAATCCGACTAAGGATACACTAAACAAGTTATCGCTAATCATAAGTCAACTCCATTTCGTCCAAATAAAGTGTACTACCTTCCCCTCCTGTAAAATAATCACCATATTTGCTGGCTGTAGCCACAATGACAAGATATTTGGGTTTACGATAATCACGGTAATCTAACCGGATTGTATATTCCTCATAACCGGATATGGTCTTAGCGGAAATGAACTCACCATAAGCAATAACATTTTTATCATTCTTGCTAAACAGCTGCCGTTCCGACTTCTTTGTTTTGATCTCATAAGGTTCTGCCTTATCAGACAGAGCCACATAAATATGACAAGAATCCGGTCTGCCCAGCAAATAATTGTAATCGGAATCGTTACTTTTATTTATCTCAGCCGAAGTATATTTGTATTTAAACTTCAAACCTGTCGGATAAGTTTCAAATGGACGCCCAAAGCTCAAGACGCCATTAGTACCATCTGTACGGACATACGAACCGGCAAATATATTACCAGCCGCAAACTTACCGATACCGGCAACTCCGACAAACCGCGATTCTAACTTGGCTGCCTTTCCGGTTCCGTTACTCGTATCACCTGTCGGAATCGTATTGCTGTCTCCCAAAGTAGTAGCTCCTTTATTTCCCGTATCCCAAAAAGAAACACCTGTTGCCAACCACGGATTCCACAATTTACCATCTTGATGCCAATCGTCAACCCCCCCATTGGTCAATGGCACTAACGCAGCGGTCTTACACTCCACCTCTTCTCCAGCTATATCATCAATCACAACACGATATACATACGTCGTACCCGGATTCAAACCAGTTATTGTGGCTGTGAAGGAAGTACCGTTGACAGTTACGGAACTTGCCGGAAGCGTCTGCCAACCATCATCCACCCGCGTTTGGGACGGATTCTTTTCTCTATATTCTATTACCGGAATCTTACCTTCTTGAATCATTCCGGTTACAATGATTCGATTGGCCATCGCAACCGTTTCACCACCGGAAACAGCACCACCTTCCGTATGCAGAATTGTCACTTTCCAAGTTTCCGTTACTCCAAAACGAGTCACTTCAAATGAGCAAGGACGCGAAAAATTCGTTACCGTCGTCGGATCAGGAACGACAATTCCCACCGAACCGCCCAGTTGCATCTTAGTCACCGTTATCCGATCCAAATGTTGCTCTTTTGCCACATACACGATCATCTCCCGATTTGCCAAATCGATTACCGGTTCACCCACCTGGTTACTGACTTGCACAGTCCGGTCTATCGTCTGATTAACCGTTATCTTCCAAGGATACTCTTGATATGTCTGCAAAATCAATGAGACAGATGAAGAAAAATCCACCCGCGTATCTGCACTCTTGGGTAAACTGTCTAAAGACGAAAATCCGATTCGTGGAAAAGCGTTATAGTCGAGACACGCCGCAGAATCTATCCGTACCTCAGCCTCATTAGTCACCGTCAACTTCTTGATCCGGAGAGCTGCAAGATCAACCGCATCGCTCACTTCTACCGTAACCATCCCTTTAGTCTTATCTATTTCCAATGTATTATCCAATTGCCCTTCCACCAGGAAATCGGTAATGCTTCCTTCCCGATATGGATAAGGAATATCATTCTCGATACATGAAACAAGAAAGAACAAACAACAGAGAAAACCTGTCACTTTTCGTTTTATATGATTTATATCCATACCTCGTCAAAAATAGAAGTTCATACCTAAATTAATCGAAAATAGGTCTATCTTAAAATTAGCGGAACTGCTACGCCGTGAGCCTTTATCAATCTGGTCAGTTGTCTGATCGGTCCACTTCATATTAAACCCCAGTACGCCAACCGATACCTCAACAGCTGCAAAATTAGTGATAAAAGCCGTCAGACCCGGCGCCATTCCGATCTGCAAATTCTGGATGGTCTGATAAGTACCGGTATAATCGGTATCTGTACCCGAAGAGTTTTTACCCTGCCCATAGCCATAGGTCACGCGAGCTTCATTAAACAAACCAAAAATCTTACTACTTCCTATCGGCATATAGGTACGCACGAATCCAGTAGCAGAAAAAGTATGCTCCAAATAATTTACATCACTGATATCAAAATTGATATCATCATCCAAATCCAAACTGATATTTCCTAAATCCGTATAAGTACGATTATAGGAAAAACGTCCGCCCAATGCAACATTATCCCGAATAAAGTAACCGAAGAAAGGACTTACTTTAAACGTATAACCGGTACTTTCAATCTTCTCCAGCACCAAGAATTTATAATTGTCATCCTCATGTTCCGAATAGGAAAAAGTCGATCCGACCATCCATTGCCCTTTCGGAATAAAAGTATGACTCTGGAT